>JAUZRV010000206.1 GCA_030950105.1 Rhodobacterales bacterium
GATAGCGGGCGCGTTCTGGGGCGTGCTTCGCAGTTTGCATTATATAATTCAATCCCGCTTTGCCGCCTGACGGTAACATTCGATAGTCCAAAAACGGGGCATTTTCTTGCAGATGGGCCAGAGAGTTGTGGCAAACTGCATGTGGTTGATATTGGACTGGAAAAATGGCGCGAAACCAAATCCGGCTTGGTAGAAGGCTCTCGCGCTTTACGTCTGGCTTCTCTGTCGCTTGTTTTGCGTGACCCTCTTGTCATGGACACTAGACCTTCCATGAGCGGTGTTCGTCCAGTTGGAAAATGTGAGGGACATAAATACTCTCACGGCCACGCCCTGATCCTCTCCGGCGGCCCCGCCCAAACCGGCGCTGCGCGTTTGGCGGCCCGTGGCGCAATACGTATCGGGGCAGGGGTGGTAACGCTGGGTGTGCCGCCTTCTGCGCAAATGGAATGTGCGATGCACCTCACCGCCATTATGATCAAACGCATTGCCGATGCCGATGCATTGTCCGAATCATTAAAAGATCAACGTATCAATGCGCTGTGCCTTGGTCCCGCACTTGGCCTCAACGAACGATCACGCGCCCTGATCGAGGTGGCCCTCAATTCCAACGCCGCCGTGGTCCTCGATGCCGATGCCCTGTCGCTCTATGCAGATGATCCCGAAACGCTCTTCTCGCTTACAGCCGAGTCTCGCTGTGTCCTCACCCCGCACGCCGGTGAATTTGCCCGCCTGTTTCCCGATATCTCCGCGAAACTTAACACGCCCGCCACCATTGGCCCCGCCTATTCCAAGGTCGATGCCACACGCGACGCCGCCAAACGCGCCGGTTGCGTGGTCCTGTTCAAAGGTCCCGATACGGTGATTGCCGACCCCACAGGCCGGTGTTCCATCAACTCCGCCCAATATGATCGCGCGGCCCCATGGCTCGCCACCGCTGGTTCGGGCGATGTTCTCGCCGGTTTCATCACCGGCCTTTTGGCGCGTGGTTTTGATCCGATGATGGCGTCCGAAACCGCAGCATGGCTGCATGTCGAATGTGCGCGCAGCTTTGGCCCTGCCCTGATCGCCGAAGACCTGCCGGAACAACTGCCAAAAGTATTTAGGGAACAGGGCGTTTAGGCCGCTTGCGAAACCGCAGCGCTGTGTTCAAAGCTCGCCACTTCAACACCATCGGCATAAAGAATATGCTCGGCGTCAAATTCGATCTCGAAAACTGTTATAAACCGGCCATTTTGCAGGGTCACAAATTCGCCATCCACCAGATCACGCGCCGCCACCAACGCCGTTTTGCGCGAAAATACCGCCTTGGCCCGCCAATCACGCACCAGTATTTTCTGGCCCGCCATTACCGTCACATCACGATCAGGCCGGGTATGTCCAAGAGATCCCGCCTTGATCCGCACCACATCACAGCGCAATTGCCGCACCGCAACGCGGCGCACCAACGCCATTCCGCTATCGCGCGTAATCACCCGCGCGCCGACGGTAATGTCCTCAACAGCGACCTCGCCATCAAGCGTTAGAATAATACTGCCCGCAACCAACCCTTGTGGGATTTGATTGCGACGATTCGACGGAGTCACCCCGCCCTTATATGCGACCGTTCTCGGTTCCATTTGCGTTTCCCGCTTTTTGCCTACTGCCTCGGTTTTATACCGTTTTATTCTTTATTAATTACTAAGGCGAAAATATGGCCTTGTCGCGGGAAAAATGGGAAATAGCCCTCGCATCACGGGAAAACCTTTGTTAGAGAGCGCAATTATGATGATGTCGTAACCGGAATCATCATAATTGCGGGTGTGGCGGAATTGGTAGACGCACCAGATTTAGGTTCTGGCGCCGCGAGGCGTGGGGGTTCGAGTCCCTTCACCCGCACCACAGGCCTTTCGCCAGAAAGGCCATCTATCCCCGAATTGATGAGCTGGGCGGCAGTCGTTTCGCAGAAACGATGCGAGCCATGGGTGTCCGACGTTTGTCTGTTGCGGTGCAGCATTTGTTTGGCCTGCCGCTTCGCTACTTGAGGTGCAGCATTTTTGTTTGACCTACCGCTTCGCTACTTGAGGCCGTTTGGCTCAAAAAACGACGAGAGTGTGAAGCCTCTCAATAAGCCCTCCAATCGCCTCTCTAAACGCAATTGCCGGTGTCCCCCTGACACGTCTCGACTTTTGTCCCGGTTTTCGGATAAAATTACCCCATGAAATACTTTGCAAAATGGACACTGTCGGTCGCCATACTTGTGGGCACGGCGGTTTTGCTCTCATTTACCTCCGCAACGGCGTCTCTCCCCGTGCAGTGGGTGGTTATTGCGGCCGGCAGCAATGGCGGCATTGCTTATAGCCAAGGCAGCAATAAAAATGCGGTCAAATCGCGGGTGCTCGCGCGCTGCAAAGCGGACAATGGCAATCTGGGCGGCAATCTCGGCGGCAACCGGGGAACTTGCGGCTCGGCTTGGGGTGAAACCAATGCTTTTCTGATCGTCATCCAATGCCCGATATCGGCAACCGAAAAGGGCACTTGGGGCGGGGTTTCGGACACAAGTCTCGCAGAGGCCCGCGAAGGGGCCTTGAACCGGATGAAAAACCGCACCCATTCCCGCACCCATTCGCGTGATTACCTGACACGGACGCAAGATTGCGTGGACCGAATTAGGGAATCTCTGAACAAAGCCCTGATTTCCGTGCTATAATTCTGGCAGCACTTACGGGAGAATTGGCATTGAAACAGCAGAGTTTTTCGTCACTTGAGCAGGCCTACAAGAAGAAGCGGACCAAGCGCGAGTTTTTT
>JAUZRV010000207.1 GCA_030950105.1 Rhodobacterales bacterium
CGCGGCATCAGCCGCCCGAACACCCCCAGATATCAACCTTCAACGCACACTCTAAACTCAGTTCAAAACGCCGCCGTCAACCCGGCCGATCCAGTGCGCCGGAAGGAAATACCCGGAGGCTGATGAATAATTCGGGCTAGCCACGCAAGAGATATTTTCGATTGCAGATTGGCTAAGCACTAATGCTCGCCTGCACATCCCCCATGATCTGCCAGCGCCCCGATCACATTGCAGGTCCCCACCTGCCCTTCGTCATGCAGCGCCGTAATGCGCGCCAACTCCACTTCCAACCGCTGTAATTTTACGATTCGTGCCCGCACCGCTTCAAGATGGCGCCCTGCAACATGGTGTGCTTCGTCGCAGGATTGCTCGGGGTGTTCGCTTAAATCCGCCAATTCGCGAATATTTTCGATCGAAAGCCCAAGGTCACGCGCGTGGCGAATGAACGACAATCGTTCCAACCCGACTTCACTATACCTCCTCTGGTTCCCCGCTGACCGCCCTTCGGACGCAATCAATCCCATTTGTTCGTAATATCGTATCGTCGGAATCTTGACTCCGGTGCGCTTGGAAAGTTGCCCGATTGAAAACATTAAAAATACCTCTTGAACCTATAGCTGCTAGAGACATTACACACATGATATCAAAAATCAAGCAACCGAACGAGGCCCTAAAATGGCAGGTCACCATCACCATCACATTGATCCCGACGCAGGCGATTCCCGCGTGTTCTGGGCTGTTGTTGTCAACCTCGGCTTGACCGTCGCGCAAATTATCGGCGGCCTGTTCTCCGGTAGCCTTGCCCTGATTGCCGACGCCATTCACAATCTTTCGGATGCGATTTCCCTCGCCATCGCCTTTGGAGCCCGCAAAATCGCCCGCCGCCCCGCCGACACCGATATGACATTCGGCTATGGCCGCGCCGAAATCGTCGCCGCGTTAATCAACTATACCACCCTCATCGTTATCGGCCTTTACCTCACTTTCGAGGCGGTTCAACGCCTGTTCAACCCCGCCGATGTTGACGGCTGGATGGTAGTGATCATCGCCGGTATCGCCCTTGTGGTCGATCTGGTCACCGCCCTCCTGACCTTCACCCTCTCGAAATCGTCGATGAATATTCGTGCCGCTTTTCTGCACAATGTCGCCGATGCGCTCGGGTCTATCGCGGTGATTATCGCCGGAACCCTGATTTTGCTTTATGATTGGCGGCTCGTCGATCCCTTGATCACCCTGCTCATCGCCGCCTATATTCTCTGGACAAGCATTTCCGAGATCGGCCCGGCAATCCGCATTCTTATGCTCGGCTCTCCTCCTGATGCGGATGCCGATAACATTCTGACAGTATTGAATAAAATAGACGGCGTTCAAGATATCCACCACGTTCATCTGTGGCAAATGCAGGAACACGAAACCGCGTTTCAGGCCCATATCGCCATAGCCAAAGGTCAATGGGTCAATGCCGATGCCATCAAACAATCCTTGAAATCCGCCCTGAAAACCGAATTTTCCATCGCCCACACCACCCTTGAACTGGAATGTAGCGCGCACGCCTGCGCCTCTCCCGATCTGATCGGCCACCCATCAGGCAACGCATCAACACCCCACGTTCATAGCCATTAAGAGGCCCGCAATGTCTCTTGCCCTTTTCATTATCTCGGCGCTCTCCGCCGGTTGCATCCTTGCTTTGTCCTTGGTTGCCCATTTTTCGCGCCGCATACAATTTTGGCCGCCCCCTAATGGCAAAAGCTGGCAACACTGGACATTCAAGGCCCTGTTTCGGGGCTTCCTCTATCCGTTGCTGGTTTTGTCCTATCTCGAATTTGAACTGCAAACCGAACCACCGCGCCTGTTTCAATACGCCGTCGGCATTGCGATGCTGGTGATCGGCTTTGGCCTGGCGCTTTCAATTACCTTCAATATGGGATGGCGCAACGCCTTTGGTGAAAAACGCGGCCTCAACACAGATGGCTGGTTCGCCCAGAGCCGCAATCCTGTCTACGTCGCGACTTGGATTGGGCTGGCCGGATGGGCGCTTATTGTGCAATCTCTCTATGTCGGCCCACTTTTGGCGCTCTGGGCCGCCCTCTATCTGCTCGCCCCTTTTCTGGAAGAACCCTGGCTTGAAGAACAATATGGCGACGCCTACCAGACCTACAAAAAATCCGTTCCGAGATTCTTTTTCCGGGTTTGATTGTCCAATACCAACGGCCATCCCCAAATTCAAAAACCACAACATTCCACAACATTCCACGGCCATTAACCACGCCTGTTGACCTAAGCGCGCGCGCCTTTTACCCATAGGACTCTACAAACCGAAAGGCCGCGCCAATGCATCCTGCGTCTCACGCCCTGCTCGTCATCGATGTGCAAACCGATTTCTGCCCCGCCGGTGCCCTCGCCGTGGCCCACGGGGATCAAATCGTGCCCGGCATCAATGCCCTGATGGATGATTTCAACAGCGTTATCCTTACACAGGATTGGCACCCCGCCGGCCATTCTTCGTTCGCGAGCCAACACAACGGCCATGATCCCTATTCAATGATCACCATGCCCTACGGCCCACAGGTTCTTTGGCCTGATCACTGTGTCCAAGGGACCCAAGGCGCGCTTTTCCACAGCACCCTGAACACAAATCGCGCCGATATGATCATCCGCAAGGGCTATAACCCCGCGATAGATAGCTACTCGGCCTTCTTCGAAAACGATCATATCACCTCGACCGGCCTCGCCGGATATCTCACCACGCGCGGCATTACCAAACTCACTATGGTCGGCCTCGCCACCGATTTTTGCGTGCATTTCTCCGCCATTGATGCCGCCAAACTCGGCATCGACACCACCGTGCGCCTTGATCTGTGCCGCGCTATTGATCTCGACGGATCGCTTGCCACCGCCACTGCCGCAATGACCGCCGCTGGCGTCAAACTGGTCCATTAACCCCCGTTATCCCAAAGGTTTGTTCATGGTAGATATCGCCACCCGCGTCTGGAATCACAAATGGAAAATCGACCCGATTGTGCGCTCCCTGATCGACACCGATTTTTATAAACTGCTGATGTGCCAATCGGTGTTTCGCTACAAACGCGATACCAATGTCACCTTTAGCCTGATAAATCGCACCCAAACCGTGCCTTTGGCCGATCTCATCGACGAAGGCGAACTGCGTGAACAACTCGATCACGTGCGCACGCTGTCCCTCTCGCGCGGTGAATCCACATGGCTGCGCGGCAACACATTTTACGGCAAACGCCAGATGTTCCAACCCGATTTTATGGAGTGGTTTGAAAAACTTACCCTGCCCGCCTATCACCTTGAACGCGTCGGCGATCAATATGAACTCACGTTCGAGGGCACTTGGCCCGAGGTCATGATGTGGGAAATCCCCGCCTTGGCCATCATAAGCGAACTACGGGGCCGTGCCGTTCTCAACACCATGAAGAAATTCGAACTACAGGTGCTTTACGCGCGCGTCATGACCAAACTCTGGGGCAAAATCGAAACCCTTCAACAAGTGCCGAACCTGCGCATTGCCGATTTCGGCACCCGCCGCCGTCATTCCTACCTCTGGCAGGATTGGGCCGTGCAGGCGATGATGGAAGGCCTCGGCGAAAAATTCGTCGGGACCTCGAATTGCCGCATCGCCATGCACCGCGACATAGAAGCCATCGGCACCAACGCCCACGAACTCCCTATGGTTTACGCCGCCCTCGCCAAAGACGACGCCGCCCTCGCGCAGGCCCCTTACGATGTGCTCTCCGATTGGAGCGACGAACACGACGGCAATCTGCGCATCATCCTGCCCGATACTTATGGCACCCAGGGGTTCCTTGATAATGCGCCGGATTGGCTCGCTGGCTGGACCGGCATCCGCATTGATTCCGGCGATCCCTCGACGGCCGCCAACATCGCAATCGAATGGTGGAAACAACGCGGCGAAGATCCGACGAAAAAACTGGTGATCTTTTCCGACGGTCTCGACGTTGATAAAATCGCGCAACTGCAATCGGAATTCGCGGGGCGGGTCAAACCATCATTCGGCTGGGGCACGCTGCTGACCAATGATTTCCGCGGCCTGACCCCGAACGACGCCCTCGCCCCGTTTTCCCTTGTCTGCAAGGCCATCGCCGCCAACGGCAGCCCCACCGTCAAACTCTCGGACAACCCCAACAAGGCCATGGGGCCCGCGTCCGAAATCACCCGCTACAAACGCGTATTCGGGGTTGGCGAACAGGTGGCACAAAAGGTCGTCGTGTAAACGGCCCTCAATCCTCGCCCGTCACCCGT
The DNA here is from genome assembly GCA_030950105.1 of Rhodobacterales bacterium. Classification (GTDB taxonomy): domain Bacteria; phylum Pseudomonadota; class Alphaproteobacteria; order Rhodobacterales; family Rhodobacteraceae; genus JAUZRV01. The sequence continues at coordinate 4,288 of JAUZRV010000207.1, forward strand.
CCCCGCAGTGCCTTCACATCGCCGCGCACCTTCTTGGCCTTCAACCGCCGCTTTTTGCTGCCATAGGTCGGCTTGGTCGCGATCCGCCGTTTCGGGGTAAACGTTGCCTTGTCGATCAATTCCACCAGCCGCGCCCGCGCCAAATCGCGATTGCGCACCTGTGACCGGGTTTCGTCACATTGAATAACCAACGCTCCGTCTTTGGACCACCGCCGCCCCGCCAAACGTCGCAATCTCACCTTGACCGCCATAGGTAGGTTCGGCGACCTCTCGGCCTCGAATCGCAATTCCACCGCCGAAGAAACCTTGTTCACATTCTGCCCGCCCGGCCCGCTGGCACGCATGAAATGTTCGCTCAATTCCCATTCCTCAATGGTGATCTGGTCATTTACTCTCATATTCACGCCCAAAATTGCAAAATAACGTATGCACGAAATACATACGTAAAACATACCCTCGAAACATGCAAAAAGGGCCGCCCCATTTGCGGGACGGCCCTTTCCTGAATTAACGGAGGCGGGGCCGGTTAGGCACTCACCAATCCAAGATTTATATCGTTAGGGATTGCCCTAAAAACACACCTCATGAACTGTTCCGACACCTCTCTCCTTTGCTTCATTTGACAAAAGAGCACCTCCTTTCAATTGTTTCAGATAGGAAGATGGTTGCATATTTTTCGCAAATGTCAAAACAAAATCATGTGTTGCGCTGCTGAAGTGACCCCACAATTAGACGAAACGGCACCAAAGCGATCATTGCGAGGCTCAATTTCACCAACCAATCAGCCACAGCAAGCGACACCCAAAGCGGCGCAACCGGCCCAAATCCGAGCAATGGCAACGCCTCACCGGCCCATGACACATCGTTCAGCGGCTCAATGAAAATCAGGCTGGCCGAGAACGCGATACTAAAAAATATCGCCGTATCAAGGGATGACCCGACCAATGTCGATGCCAGTGGCGCGCGCCACCATTTCCCCTCACGAAGTCGATTAAATATTTTAATATCAACGAGTTGTGCCGTTAAAAATGCGACACCCGACCCGATTGTTATCCGCATCGTCACCAATGGACCGAATTCGCCCATGATCTGCGTGCCGATCAACGAACAGGCCACCCCGACCACAAACCCGACCACGACCACCCGCCGCGCCGCCTGGACGCCATAAACGCGGTTCATGATGTCGGTGACAAGAAACGCAAACGGATAGGTAAACGCCCCCCAAGTGAGCCAACTCCCGAACAGGAATTGAACCAGAATATTGCTGGCAACCACGACCGCAGCCATAGCTATAATGCCAAATATGTGTATTTTTTTCATGTTGTTGGTCCGTTTTTACAAGGTAGCGGAGACTTGGCCCGCACCATTGCGGACGCGCAGATTTTACTGTGCCTGATCCGGCATTGCAACTGCGTATTCGACCAATTCCGTTCTCTGGAAAAACTTGAAATTGTCGTCGGAAATCATCGTGAGCCGAATTTCACCCTCCGCCTCCCACACCGCCAACCCTTCCAGATTGTCATGGGTTCCCGTTGACGTTTCAAGCAACACTTCGACCGCATTTATCCGATCATCACGCACATCAAACCGCCGCACGCGACTTCGAAATCCCAAGCCGGTAAAATCCCGCTCAAGCAGGTAAAACCATCCGTCCGGCCCAAAATCCGCGCCCACCGGCAAAAAATCATCAACTCGCGGGATGCGAAACGGTATGTCCCACTTGCCCGCATGATAGCGATACACCGGAAACGCGCGCGCCTTGTGACCCGAACGCTCCGGCAACGTATAAAGCTGCCCGTTCCGGTCAATGGCAAGCGCCTCAAGCCCCGAATTTTTGATCATGTTGGGGAAATCCGCGTGCTGTGGCAACTTGACCGCCGGTTCCGCCAGATCACCGTAGGCATAGACATGTTGCCCAAGTTCAAAGGAAACAAACACCCGCCCATTGCTGTCCACGGCGATGCCCTCGGCGTCCGCATCTTTCCCGATCAAGGGTGCGCCCGCCACATCAACAAGCGGCTGCAACGGGTCAAACGTAACCCTCACAATTTCCTCGCTGTCGCGAATAATATGCCCACGGGTGATTTGGCCGCGATCCGAAATCGCCACGAAACCCCGCCCATCCGACGACAATTCCAGCCCGGAAAACCCGCCAAAACCTTCTGCCTCTGACGTCCATTCATAGGACCCCAGAAATCGCGCAAGATTTTGTGCGGTTGCCGAACCACCCGAGAATAGTGCCGCGCCTAACGCGATTGCAAAACAGAAACGCATTGTTGGGGCAGATCATTCATTGTTAATTCGCGCCTTGGTTTTGGCGCAGGCGCATTGGGATCAACCGGTCTTGGGGGCGGCGGATTCAGGATATCGTTCACCCATTTCTGAGCATCCGCACAGCCATCACCCGCAGGCGGCGGCGCTTGATTGACACAGCCCTTGGTCCCTTTCGGGCACTTCAACCGCACATGGAAATGATAGTGATGCCCCCACCAAGGCCGGATTTTGCGCAACCACGAACGATCACCAGTCGCGTCCTTGCACATCTGCACCTTGGCCCCGGGAAACACGAAAATCCGTGCCACACGCGGGTCCTGCGCCGCGGCTTTGATCACATTGTGATGCGCCCGCGTCCAGTTGGCATTGGTATAGGCCCCCTTGTTACGCCGCATCGAAATAGACGAAATATTCTCTCGTGCTCTGCGCGAAAGCCCCAAATTATCCGGCGGCAACATCCAGATATCGGCATCCAATCCGATTTGATGCGAGCGGTGGCCACTGGTCATCGGGCCGCCGCGTGGTTGGCTCATATCACCGACATACACCCCGTTCCAACCGGGTTGTTGCGCCGCTTTGCGCGAAAGGGTTTGAATGAAATCAACGAGTTCCGGGTGCCCCCAATTGCGATTGCGCGACAGGCGCATGGCCTGCCATGTTGGTCCGGTTTCCGGCAATTGCACCGCGCCCGCCACACATCCCTTGGCATATCCGCCATAGGGGCGCGATGTTTGCGCGGAACCTTGCGATTGCCCGCCAAACAATTGCCGCGCTTCGACACCGCGCATTGCGGCGGGCACACTCTTGGTTGAAACCGATGGTTCGCGTTCCGGCTGCGCTCCGCAACCGACCAAAACCAATGTGGCGATGATCAGCGCGAGCGGTTTTCCTAAAGTGTTTCCCACTGTTCCGATTCTCCTTCGGGCTTGACCCATCGTAGCAAAAACAGCCCGATCAGGAAAAGCCCGATGAGCGGCGAGACGCCCAATCGTGCACTGCCTGTCATGGTGGTCACGGTGAAAATCAATGCCGGCGCCAAAAACGCCGTTGCCCGCCCCGATAACCCATAAAGTCCAAAACTCTCGGTGGCATTATCCGGCGTTGTATGGCGGGTCATCAATGTGCGGCTTGCCGCTTGTAAAATACCGCCCATGCCGCCGATCAACATACCGCACCCGAAGAATATGATATCCGGCAGGTTCGATCCCTCGGCCAATTCAAATCCAAACAGGGATTCGCGGGTCATGTTCACGATCACAAGCACCACAAACATGAGAAACCAGATCGCGGTTATAATCACTGGTTTTGGGCCAAATTTGCTGTCGAATTTCCCGCCGAGCCAACTAAACAACGCCGCCGCAGATCCGCTTATGATGCCAAAAACACCGATCAAAACGATATTCCAGTTCAACACCAGCGACGCATAAGTGCCGCCAAACGCATATAGCCCGTTCAACGCATCCCGATAAAACATCGACGACCCGAGATAGGCGGCCGCGCTCGCCCGATGCCGCAATCCGCGCAGGGTCGCCATGATCGACGACAACGCAACCGACGCGCTGGCCTTTTTACCTGTCGCACGATCAACTTTGACCCATAAAAAATACGGCACCATAAACACCAGATACCAAAGCGCGGCCACCGGACCCGCCAACCGAGTGCCCTCTCGCATCGCCGGATCAAGCCCGAGAGCAGGATCAAGCCCAATCAACGTCTTGCCGTTGGGCTGCGCCACAAACAGCGCCAACATAATCGCCAACGCGATCAATCCGCCGATATACCCGAACGCAAATCCAGACCCCGAGATTTTGCCGATTTCCTCTTTGCTGCCCAAAAGCGGCAATTGCGCGTTCACAAATATCAACGCAAATTCCGCACCGATAAAGCCAACTCCGAATACAAGGATCATCTGGAGAAGGTTGCTTCCGTCAGGATTCGACCACCACAGGCCCGCCGCCCCGACGACATACATCAATGAAAACAGGTATATCCACGGTCGGCGTCGGCCCGTTGTATCCGCCATCGCCCCAAGGAACGGCGCGCATATCCCGATAAACAGCCCGATAAATGTCTGGCCTAACGACCAATAGCTTTGTGCATTGGCGTCGGCCAGGTCTTCGCCCATTCCCATCGACATATAATATGCCGACGCGACCGACACGAAAAACGGCCCGAAAATAAACGTCATCAAGACCGTATGATATGGCTGGCTCGCCCAATCAAAAAAGAACCAACCCCATATGCGTTTGCGCGCAGAAATTTCCGCCATTCCATCCCCCTGTATTTTTGTTGGATAAGATAGACAGCAACCAGAAAACGCAAGGTAATCCTTCACTTGCGGGCATTGTTTATACGCTTTTCTGGCCCTGCATTGGCGGCCACGGGCGTGCATCTTCGGCGGCGATCCACTTTTGCACCCAGTCGGGAATTGGCAAATCCGGCCCATCATATCCGAGCGCGGGCATCACCCGATCGGTCCCCACGATGCCGTTTTCATCGACAACGGCGGCGCGATACACGCAATGATTGGCGCAAACCCCGTTTTTGCCCCACATGGATTGCTCCAGATACAAAAACCGCCCGTCCCATCCAATCGCGCGACTGCGCATCTCGACCACTTCAAAAATCCGCACCCTTTGGCGATACCGCACCACCGCGCCCGCCATGGTCATGCTCCACCCTTTACGTTTTAACGCGCCCAACAATCCGACACGCCGCGCCAACACCAACCGCCCCAGATCATAGAGCGTAAGCGTGCGCCCGTTGTTCAATTCCCGCCACAGATCAATGTCCCACGGCAGGCACATATGATGGCTGATATGCACCCCGTCGATCGGCAAATCCGGTGCCTTGCGGTATTTGAAAAACTCTTTGGCCAAGCGAATAACAGGATACATTGCAGGCACTCCTTTTCATGCCCACATTGCCCCCCAAAACCCGCGCGTCAACCATGAACCTCGCGTAAGGCTTGCGGATCGACACGTTGGCCCTTACCTGTGGTCAAACGCCAATCAAAGGACGCCCAAATTATGACTTCGCTGTTTCAAATCCTGTCGCTGCTTCTCGACATCGCGTGGTTTTTCATCGTTGCCCATGTGATCATGAGTTGGCTGATAAGTTTTCAGGTCCTCAATCTGCACCAACAATTTGTCGCTCAGGTCTGGAACATGTTGAACCGTATCCTGGACCCGATTTATAGCCGTATCCGCGGGTTCCTGCCCAACATGGGCGGCATTGATCTTGCCCCGCTGGTCGCTCTGGTCGGGATTATGGTAATCCGTATTGTCCTCAACAATAACGCGGCGGCCTTTTACTAAAGGCTGTCGAGGTTAACCAACCATCAACCTTTACCACCGCGCACTATATTAACGCCGCAAAACCACACCAACGTATGCACGTAATACATACGTTTTACATACGTGACCTATACGTTGGTTTTCGCCAAAAATGCGTTGTTAATAAGGGGTATTGCCGCTGATTCCAACAAATGCGCCCTGCCTGCCCCCTTGTTCCCGGAATCAGGGTGTGGAACAAGGTGCCTACAGGATCAACACTCGGGAAATCACCATGTCAGCCGCCTATGCCAGCCTCTGAACACGCGCCCAAATTGCTGAGCGAAATTTTCGGCTTTGACGCGTTTCGCCCCGGTCAACAAGAGATCGTCGAGGCCGTGACCCGTGGCGATAATGTGCTTGCCATTATGCCAACAGGGGGTGGGAAATCTCTTTGTTTTCAACTCCCTGCATTGATGCGCGACGGTGTTACCGTAGTAATTTCCCCGCTGATTGCCCTGATGCGCGATCAGGTGCGCGCCCTGCGGGCTGTCGGTGTCGAGGCCGGCGCTTTGACGTCCGGCAATACCGAAGAAGAAACCGAAACCGTCTGGCGCGCCCTTGATGAAGGTCGCCTCAAACTGCTCTATATCGCGCCCGAACGCCTTGCCGCCGGATCGGCTATGGGCATGTTACGCCGCATTAACGTATCCTTAATCGCGGTCGACGAAGCTCACTGTGTTTCCCAATGGGGCCATGATTTCCGCCCCGACTATTTGCGCATCGGTGAGTTGCGAAAAACCCTCGGTGTCCCCCTCGCCGCCTTCACCGCAACTGCGGATGCCGAAACCCGTGACGAAATTGTAACCCGCCTTTTTGATGGGGTTGCGCCGCAAACCTTCCTGCACGGGTTCGACCGACCCAATATCCATTTGGCCTTTTCTGCAAAAAATAACCCTAGAAATCAAATACTTGCCGTCGCATCGGCGCGGCGCGGCCAATCCGGTATCGTCTATTGCGGCACCCGCGCCAAAACCGAATCCTTGGCCAAAGCCCTGCATCAGGACGGCCATTCCGCCTGCCATTACCACGGCGGAATGATGCCCGATGACCGGCGCACCGTAGAATCCCGTTTTCAACGCGAAGACGGGTTGATCGTGGTTGCCACCGTCGCCTTTGGTATGGGTGTCGACAAACCCGATATCCGCTGGGTGGCCCACGCCGACCTGCCCAAATCCATTGAATCCTATTATCAGGAAATCGGCCGCGCCGGCCGCGACGGCGCCCCCGCCGAAACCATGACATTGTTTGGCTCCGACGACATCCGCCTGCGCCGCACCCAGATCGACGAAGGCAATGCCCCGCCCGAACATCGCAATGCAGATCACGGGCGCCTCAATGCCTTGCTTGGATTGGCCGAAGCCCTTGAATGTAGACGGAAAACCTTGCTCGAATACTTTGGCGAAACGGATATTTCTTGTGGAAATTGTGACCTCTGTGACACTGCCCCAGAGGTTTTTGACGGCACCCAACACGTGCGCAAGGCCCTGTCGGCCATGCTACGCACAGGCGAGTGGTTTGGCTCCGGGCATTTGATCGACATATTGATTGGCAATGAAACCGAAAAGGTTCTGGCGCGTGGCCATAACGACCTGCCGACATTCGGTGTGGGCAAAGAATTTAGCCGCCCCCAATGGCAGGCCGTATTCCGCCAAATGATGGGTCACGATCTGGTGCGCCCAGATTCCGAGCGCTACGGCGCGCTTCGCATGACAGAGGCCGCCCGCCCGATTTTACGCGATGAAGAAACCATTGATTTGCGCCGCGACACCATTCGCACCGCAACCCGTAGACCGGCGGTTAAGTCATTGGTTTCAGAGGAAGATGCGCCGCTTCTCTCGGCCCTCAAGGCAAAACGGCGGGCGTTGTCCGAGGCCGCAAAAGTGCCGGCCTACATCGTGTTTAATGACCGCACCCTGATTGAAATGGCCGAGGTAAAACCGGAAAACCTTGATCAAATGGCGGGCATTGGCGGGGTTGGGGCAAAAAAGCTCGCGAGCTATGGCGATGCGTTTCTCGAGGTCATCAACGGTGCCGTTCAGGATTTGCACCCGACTCGCCGCAAACTTGCCGGACGCGCGGCGGGGCCGATTTACGACCAACTGCTTTCGGCACAAGCCGATCTTGCGCGCGGCGTTGATGGCATCGACAAACCACTAAGCTGCACAGCATCCGTTCTCGCCAAAGTCGCCACATTGCGCCCCGACGACACGGCAGCGATGAACCGCCTTTTGGGCGAACGACGCAGCGAACGATTTGGCGCGGCCTTTCTGGACGTTTTGCGCACAGCAGGATAAGCCACTTAACAAGGGAGAATTGTCTATGTTGATCGTAATTTCACCAGCCAAACGTCTGGATTGGGACCCTGTTGAGGGGCCAACCACAACCCCCGAGTTTTTGACCGAAGCAAACAACCTCGCCAAAACCGCGCGCAACCTCACCCTTGGGGCGTTGCAGGATTTGATGAAACTAAGCCCCGCTTTGGCGCGCCTCAACCGCGACCGGTATCGCGATTTTTCCACCGACCCGACCGCCGATATGACCCGCCCCGCCGCGCGCGCCTTTGCCGGTGATACCTATCTCGGGCTGGAAGCGGCAAGCCTTGAACCGGAAGAAATGGATTGGGCGCAAGAACATTTGCGGATTTTATCCGGTCTTTACGGGGCGTTACGCCCGCGCGATGCGATTCAACCTTATCGACTTGAAATGGGCAGCCGTCTTAAAACCCGTCGTGGTAAAAACCTTTATGACTATTGGGGCACCCAGATTTCCAATTCATTGCACGCACAGGCCACCAATATCGGATCGGATGTGTTGATCAATTGCGCCAGTCAGGAATATTTTGGCGCGGTTGATATTGAGGCGCTAAAACTGCGGGTCATCACCCCGATCTTTATGGAAGAACGCGCCGGTCAGGCCAAAATAGTCAGCTTTTTCGCCAAAAAAGCCCGCGGAGCAATGGCCCGTTATATCGTGCAACACCGATTAACCGATCCAGAAGCGATCAAATCCTTTGACACCGGCGGATACGCCTTTAACGCGAGCATGTCGCATGGTGATAACTGGGTATTTTTACGTGACTATCCTGCGGGTTGATCGGGAGCTGCAATCAGCGGCAGTTTTTCATCGGTCCAATATTGTTCAACCATTTCGATAATGGCCGCCTTGCGGAGCGGTTTAGTCAAATAATGATCAAGCCCGGCGGCAAGTATTCCGTCTTCGTCCCCGTCCATAGCATGGGCGGTCATTGCGACGACTGGAATATGCCCTCCCGTCGCCTGTTCTAGTTTGCGAATTTCCTGTGTTGCTTGTTTCCCATCCATTTTGGGCATCGAAATATCCATGAAAACGATATCCGGTTCAAAGCTCTGAAAGCCTTCAACCGCTTCAATCCCGTTTTCGGCAAACTCAAGATCAATATCCAAGGATTTTATCATTTTGCTAAAAACCAAGCGATTGGTTTTATTGTCTTCTGCTGCCAATACCCGCATTTTCCTGAGTTTCGTCTGGGGTTGTGGAACGTTCGCTTGCAATGGGGGCGTGCGGCGGTTGTGGGAAAATGAGGGCATGTCGGAAACCGACATTTCAATCTCTGCCTTCGTTCCATCTTCAATAACGGATTCCGCTATATTTTCCGCAGGGTCTATCGACGGGGCGACGTATTCCGCCGGCTTGTGCGCTGGCTTTACATTGTCAAACACGGCGACCAGAGATTGCATTTTTGCGAAAAATTCACTCCGCGGAGTTGGTTTTTGCAAAACGGCGTGGAGATGCGCAAATGCAGGGTCCAATTCGGCAAAACTTGGGTTCGAGCTAAACAAAATGATCGGCGTGCTATTGCCCAAACCGCGCACTTCTTCGGCCAGTTCGAGACCGTCCATATCCGGCATATTATGATCGGTGAGGATGAGGTCAATTGACCCATCAAGGTGTTCAAGCGCTTCGGCACCGGAAGCACAGACAACCGGCGTCATCCCCAAGACCTCGACCTGTTTTCCCAAAATTGTCCGGTTAATTGCCTGATCATCGACAACCAACACCCGCTTTAGATCCTTGAGCAAGACGGGCGCTTCGGCGAGCTTAACATCGGCCAATGCCATTTCTATCTGAAAACCAAAGCTTGAACCAACCCCCTCCTCTGAGTCGACCCAGATTTTGCCCCCCATCAGTTCGATGAGTTTCTGAGTGATCGCAAGCCCGAGGCCCGTGCCCTCGAATTCGCGGTTCTGCTCTGAATCAACTTGATTGAATTCCCCGAAAATATGGCTGACCTTATCCGCCGGTATCCCGATGCCGGTATCTTCTACTGTCAGATGAACGTGGTTTTTTGTGCTGCCTTCTTTCTGCAACCCGACCACACGCACCAAAACATGACCATCACGGGTAAATTTGACCGCATTGCCCAAAATATTGGTAAGCGCCTGACGAATACGGCCCGGATCACCGATAAATTGCGTGGGCATGAAAAGGTCGTAATCCACGAGAATATCAACATTTTTCTCTCGCGCACTTGGTTGCAGCAGCATGATTACTTCGTGGATACACCGTTCAAGATCAAACGGTTCCGGATGCAAAACAAGTTTTTCCGCTTCCATTTTGGAGTAATCAAGCACGTCATTAATGATGACAAGCAGGGCCTCGCCGGAATTGCGAATGGTGTTCACATAAAGAAGCTGTTCTTCGGAAAGCGTGGTGTCAGTCAGCAATTCGGCCATCCCGACAACGCCGTTCATCGGGGTGCGGATTTCGTGGCTCATGTTGGCCAAAAACGAAGATTTCGCCCGGCTGGCCGCTTCTGCCCTCTCACGTTCTTTCTTGAGTTCTTTTTCGTAGCGCACCGTTTCGGTGATATTGAGGGCAAGCGAAACCACATCCCCACTTTCGCCGCGCTGGTCAATCATTTTGATATAAGTGTCGTTCCAGAGCCGAATTATGACCGGCTCAGGATTCGAAAGTTGCCAGCGTTTCAACATCATCCCGCGCCATTCGGCCTGAGACAAATCGCCGGTATCAACGATGCCTTCTTCGGTAAACAATTGCAAAATCCGCATATAGGTAACGCCCGGCACCAACTCTGCGAGAGCTTCGAACACTGCGAGGTAAGAAGGATTGGCCGCAATCATTTCACCATCGGTATTAAAAAAGGCGAACCCGTCCTGAATGGTTTCGATTGAATGCCACAACCTGCGCTCGGCCACTTCGATTTTCACATTGGCGGCATTCAGGTCGGATTTTACCCGCTGGTTTTCATCCCGAACATTTTGAACCTCGTTGCGCGCGGTTTGAACTTCATTGCTCGCGCTTTTGAACTGGGCACGGGTTTCGACAATCTCCTCGGAGAGCGCACGCGCGTGGCGGCCCAGCTTGCGATTTGCCGCAAATAATTCTTCCTGTTTCTGTTCCAATAGCCGCTCGGCCATTAGCCGGCCACGTCGCTCATCGGCCAGTTTATTCGCTAGAGACACTGAGGCCCTCCACCAGATTCCAATCAGTTTTGAGGAATATCCGGTATTGTGGTGAACAACTGTTTAAAACCTGACAATGGAATCAATGGTATTTTGTGTCAGATCGTGGCACCATGGGGTATTCATTTTAGGGAGATAATCATGCGCCGTATTATTCTTGCTGCATTGGTTCTTTTTGGTTTACTGGCTCCGGTGGCTGCAATTTCGCAAACCACATCTTACGTGCCTGATCGACGCCTTGTTTTTACGCCTGATGTCGATTTTTATGGCGCGGATCTTCTTTCACTGTTCGACACAACAAAAACAGCCTGTGAAACAGCCTGCCTAAGTGACAACCAGTGTCGCGCATTTACCTTTAACGGGCGCTCGAATTCTTGCTTTACCAAATCCGAGATTACCGACCGGCAACCCTATGACGGCGCCACATCTGCCGAAGTGTTTCGCACTGATCCCCGAGTGATGGCCAAAACAATTGCTAGGGCGACCGACCTCGCTTATTTGGGCACCCAGACACTTTCCCGCGCTCGCGCCCAGGCAAAGGGGATTGGCGCCATGCACCCTTCGGGGCAATGGAGTGTTGAGACGATGCTTGACGCTGCGCGTGACCGCCGCGCCAAGGGCGACACCATCAACGCGATGCGTTGGACGGGCGGCGCGGTTTCACAAAGCGATGCAGCTGATCAATGGGTGGAATATGCGCGGCTCTCGCTCGATATAAAATCCGAAGGTTCATCCCAACGGAACAAATACCGTGCCCGCGCGCTTAACGCCGCGATCAACGGGTATTTGCGCGCGCTCAACGATGGAACACGGGTAAATGCGCTAGCGGTGCTTGCCGAGGCTCTGGAAAAATCGGGTCGTGGGCGCGATATGGTGCCCACTCTGCGTTTGGCGGAATTGATTCAGCCACGGCGTGATATCGTTGCTGCCCTTGATAAAGCCGTTGGAAAATACGGGTTTCGCATTACCGAGCACCGAGTTGATAATAATTCGGCAAACCCGCGCATTTGTGCGGAATTTTCCGAACCATTGGTCAAAACCGGCGTTGATTATACGCCCTATTTGCGGCTTCCCGACCAAACGATGGCGGTAACCGCAGAGGGCAATCAAATCTGTGTTGACGGGGCCGAACACGGGCTGCGCTATACGGTTGTGTTTCGCAAAGGTCTGCCTGCGGCCAGCGGTGAAAGCCTTATCAAAGATGTCGAATTGACGCTTTATGTGCGCGACCGCGACCCTTCGGTCAGCTTTCCAAGCCGCGCCTATGTTTTGCCAAAAACTGCCGATGCCGGTCTGCCGATTGAAACCGTCAACGTGGATAAAGTTGACCTGAAATTGCGCCGCGTGAGTGACCGCAATCTGCTGCGCTCCATTCAGGACAATTATTTTGCGCGGCCCTTGTCCTATTATCAGGATCAATTGTTTGCCGGTGAAATTGCCGAGGAAATCTGGACCGGAACCGGCGAGGTCGGCAACACCATCAACCGCGATATGACCACGCGCCTGCCGATGGGGGATGTTTTGAACGGGCTTGAGGCCGGCATTTACGCGCTCACCGCCCGTATTCCGGGGGCCGATGTGTATGATGATGCCGGTGCAACACAGTGGTTTATCCTCTCGGATCTTGGCATTAGCACCTTAAGTGGCAACGACGGCTTGCATGTTTTTGTGCGCGCCTTGAGCGATGCACAGGCCCGCGCAGGTATCAAGGTTACGCTGCTTTCACGTGCCAACCGCGTTCTTGGAACCACGACCACAGATGCACAGGGATATGCCCGATTTGACGCCGGCCTTGCACGCGGCACCGGCGGCGCGTCGGCCGCGCTTGTCATGGTGCAGGATGGCGAACGCGACCTTGCGTTTCTGTCGCTGACCGATCCGGCGTTTGACCTCTCGGATCGTGGCGTAGAGGGACGCGAACCGTCGCCGCCAATTGACGTTTTTCTTGCCACTGATCGCGGGGCCTATCGCGCCGGAGAAGTGATCCACGCCACCGCCCTTGCCCGTGACGAGGTTGCAAAATCCATCAACGGCCTGCCGGTCACCGCGATTCTGATCCGCCCTGACGGGGTTGAATATTCGCGCCACACATCAACGTCGGATAATGCCGGCGGCCATGTGTTTGACCTGCCCCTCGGGCTTTCGGTGCCACGTGGCGCCTGGCGTCTTGAAATCAAGGCCGATGTCGATGCACCCGCCTTGGCCAGTGCCGCCCTTTTGGTCGAGGATTTCCTGCCCGAGCGGATTGATTTTGAACTGAGCCTTGCCGACGGTCCGATCCGCGCCATTGACACGCCGCGTTTGACGGTCGATGCGGAATATTTGTTTGGTGCGCCCGGTGCGAACCTCGCGATAGAGGGCGAGGTCACCTTGCGCCTTGCTGCAAATCTCGAAGGGTTTGAAGGGTATGTTTTTGGCCGATACGACACACTATTTGGCCGCCAGACCTCCTATATCGAAAGCGACAATACCGACGAAAGCGGCCGTGCCATTATTCCGCTGGTTATGCCCGAATTCAATGATCCGGGTCGGCCATTGACGGCCACTATAAACCTGCGTGTGAAAGAAGGATCAGGCCGCCCTGTCGAGCGCCGGATTACCCGCGCCGTTGCCCCCGCCGCCCCGATGATCGGGATCAAACGCGGGTTTGACGATGTGGTTCCCGAAGGCAGTGATGCCGCGTTTCAGATCATCGCCGTTGGCGAAGATATGACAGCAATGGACATGCGTGTGAGTTGGACATTGAACCGCATCCAGCGGCGTTATCAGTGGTATCAGCAATACGGCAACTGGAACTGGGAAGCGACCACAACCCGCACCCGCGTTGCCAAAGGCGAAACCACATTGGGCAATGTTGCGACGCAGGTTTCTGCGCCTGTTGACTGGGGCCAATACGAGTTGGTCGTTGAACGCCTCGATGGTGATTATGTAGCGGCGGCCACCCGTTTTTATGCCGGTTGGTATGCACCTGCCGATACCTCGTCCACGCCGGACACGCTTGAATTATCCCTTGATCAACCACGTTATAAATCGGGTGACACCGCGACATTACGGGTGGTGCCGCGCTATGCGGGAACCGCGTTGATTTCGGTAATGTCGAATCGTTTGATTGCCATGAAAACCGTCGATCTGGTCGAAGGTGAAAACCTTGTCCCGCTTGATGTCACCGATGAATGGGGCGCGGGGGCCTATGTCACCGCAACCATTTTGCGGCCAATGAATGTTGCAGCAGGGCAAAATCCGGCGCGGGCCTTGGGGCTTTCTTATGCCAGCATCGAACCGGGTGCCAAACAGCTATCGGTGACCATAGATACGGCTGCGGAATCCGCGCCGCGCGGTGAATTAACCGCCGGTATTCATATCGAGGGCATCACCGAGGGTGAAACCGCCTATGTCACTTTGGCCGCTGTCGATCTCGGAATTTTGAACCTCACCGGGTTTCAATCACCCGATCCGTCAACGCATTACTTTGGCCAGCGCCGCCTTGGCGTAGATATTCGCGATGTTTATGGCCGCCTGATTGACGGGATGAACGGGGCGATGGGAATTGTGCGGTCCGGTGGCGACGCCGGCAACGAAATCAGCACCCAAAGCCCGCCACCAACCGAAGACCTCGTGGCGTTTTTCTCGGGTCCGGTTACGGTGGATGCCTTTGGCAATGCCAGCATCAGTTTTGATATCCCCGAATTTAACGGCACCGTGCGCCTAATGGCGGTGGCCTGGTCAAATGGCGCGGTCGGCCAGAGCGAGAAGGACGTTCTGGTGCGCGATCCGGTGGTTGTCACCGCATCGTTGCCGCGTTTCCTTGCCCCCGGGGACAGCAGCCGGATGTTGGTCGAAATCGTGCACGCCACAGGTCCCTCGGGGCGGATGGGTCTTGATATAACGGCGCAGGGCATCACGCTTGCAAACGCGCGTATTCCATCGGGTATCAATCTGGGTGACAACGCCAGCACAAGTTTTAGCGTGCCGATTACCGCGCGCGAGATTGGCGATCATTCCATCACCATCGCGCTTACCACACCGGACGGGCGGCAACTCAGCAAAACATTGACCATCCCCGTGCGTTCCAACGATCCCGAAGTTGCCACCACGCGGCGTTTTACCTTGGGGGCGGGCAAGGTTTTTACCTTTGATGAAAATGTCTTTGCCGGTCTGCGCGCAGGCACCGGAAATGCAACCCTGACCGCCGGACCACTGGCGCGCCTTGATGCGCCCGGCCTGCTTTCTGCGCTCGATCGGTATCCCTATGGCTGCACCGAACAAGTGACGTCCAAGGCCATGCCGCTTTTGTATTTTGACAAAGTTGCCGAGGCGATGGGCCTTGCCAGCCGCGCCCAAGTGCAAAAACGTGTGGATCAGGCGATTGAAAAAATCCTGACCCGCCAATCATCAAACGGGGCGTTTGGTCTTTGGTATCCGGATTCGGGTGATTTCTGGCTTGATGCCTATGTCAGTGATTTCCTGTCACGGGCGCGCGCCGAAGGGTATAAAGTGCCCGATCTGGCATTCCGTCTGGCAATGGATAACCTGCGCAATCGCGTGAATTATGCACCCGATTTTGACAGCACGGTCAATGATGGCGGTGCCGATATCGCCTATGCATTGATGGTTCTGGCGCGTGAAGGTGCGGCAGCGATGGGTGATTTGCGGTATTACGCCGATGTCAAAGCCAAGGATTTTGGCACGCCTCTGGCGGCGGCGCAATTGGGCGCGGCCCTTGCGTCCTATGGTGATCAAACCCGTGCCGACGCGATGTTTGGCCATGCTGCGCGGCTTATGTCGTCACGTCTTGGCGAAGAACGCGCGGTGTGGCGTGCCGATTATGGCACCAATTTACGTGATGCGGCGGGGCTTCTCTCGCTTGCGGTCGAGGCGGGCACAAATGTTGTGGATCGCGCGACTTTGGCCAACCGGATCGCACGCGCCGGACGTGGGTTATCGACCCAGGAATCGGTGTGGTCCCTGCTCGCGGCGCGCGCGTTGATTGATGATCCTGCGATTACCAACCTGACCATCAACGGCACGCCGGTAAATGGCCCGTTGATCAAGGTGCTCCAAGACCAGACGCAAGGCGAAACGCTGGCCATCCGCAACGGCGGTAAAATCGAAACCGATATCACCCTGACCACCTTTGGCGTGCCAACGGTTGCGCCGGATGCGGGCGGCTATGGCTTTCGCATTGACCGGCTCTATTACACGATGGACGGCCAACAAATTGGCGGTCCGGTGCAGGTAGGTGACCGGATTGTGACGGTCCTGCGGGTTACCCCGTTTGGCAAAGGCGAGGCCCGGTTGATGATCAATGATCCGCTACCGGCGGGGTATGAAATCGACAATCCGAACCTGCTGCGCGCCGGTGATATTTCGGCGCTGGACTGGCTCAAACCTAGCGCCAGCCAGTATTCGGAATTTCGCAGTGACCGGTTTTTGGCAGCGGTGGATTGGTATTCGGACAAGCCGTTCCAACTTGCCTATATTGTGCGCGCCATATCTGCGGGGGATTATCACCACCCCGCCGCAACCGTCGAAGATATGTATCGCCCGAAATACCGTGCGCGCACCGCAACCACGCGGTTGATCATCACCGAGTGATGATATGAGCCGCCTGTTATCCCTGCTGGCCGCTGTGCTGTTTGTCGCGGCGGTCGGGTTTGATACGCTTGATCAATGGGTGGCGGAAACCGAGCTGCCCCCGTTGATCAGTGACACGTCAGTTGAAGTGCGCGACCGCACCGGGGTGTTGCTGCGCGCCCATACGGTTGAAAACGGGCGTTGGCGGCTTGGCGTGCAGGCGCGCGATGTTGATCCCGGATTTATCGCCATGTTGATCGCCTATGAGGACCGGCGGTTCTATTCCCATTCCGGTGTTGATGGGCGCGCCATGATGCGGGCGTTTGCACAGGCGATATGGAACCGGCGGGTTGTTTCCGGCGGCTCGACCCTGACCATGCA
Source organism: Rhodobacterales bacterium (assembly GCA_030950105.1). Lineage (GTDB taxonomy): Bacteria > Pseudomonadota > Alphaproteobacteria > Rhodobacterales > Rhodobacteraceae > JAUZRV01. Next base: position 21,314 of record JAUZRV010000207.1, read on the forward strand.
GGTGGCTCGCCTTCTAGAGGATAGCGGCACCGGGAAATGGGCGGGAAAACTGCGCCAGATCCGTGTAGCGCTGGCATTGGAGCGGCGATTGAACAAGCAGGAAATCCTCACGCTTTATTTGATCAATGCCCCCTACGGGAGCAACCTTGAGGGTATTCGCGCCGCGACATTGGCCTATTTCAACAAAGAACCCCGCCGGTTAACGCCGGCGCAATCGGCGCTTTTGGTCGCGATTCCGCAATCCCCCGAGGCGCGCCGCCCCGACCGCAACCGGCAAATTGCCCGCGCCGCCCGCGACCGTGTGTTGGCACGGATGCGGTTGGCGGGTGCAATCGACAGCGGCACCGAAATTGCAGCATTGGCCGAGCCGGTGCCCGCAGAGCGCCGCCCGTTTCCCGCCCTTGCGCGCCATTTGTCGGATCGGGTGATTGCCGCCAATCCGGTGCCGCGACGTCACGACCTTACACTGGATGCGCGCGTGCAAATCGCGCTTGAACAGCTCGCCAAAACCACCTTGCAAAACCGCGCTAAAACCCTCTCGATTGCGCTTTTGGTTGCGGATTATCAAACCGGTGAAATCATCGCCTCTGTTGGATCTGCCGGTATCAAAAACGCCGCTGCCCATCAGGGGTTTGTCGATATGACACAAGCGCTGCGTTCGCCCGGGTCAACCCTCAAACCGCTGGTCTATGCGATGGCGATTGATCACGGTCTGGTGCATCCGCAAACCCTGATTGATGATCGGCCAATATCAATCGCCGGTTACGCCCCCCAAAATTTTGACGGCAAATTTCGCGGCGAAATCCGCGTGGTTGATGCGTTGCCCCAATCCCTCAACATACCGGTGGTGCTGCTCACCCAAGAGCTTGGCCCGCCGCGGTTGATGGCGGCGCTACGTCGTGCGGGAACCGCGCCAATGCTGCCATCCGGCAAGCCGGGTCTGGCGGTGGCCCTTGGCGGGGTCGGGATCACCCTGCAAGATCTGGTGCAATTGTTTGGCGGCCTTGCCAATGGCGGGAAATCTGTTGATCTGCATTGGCAGGACCGCACGTTGACCCCGTCCCAAACCATCATAAGCCGGTCCGCGGCATGGCAAGTCAGCGATATATTGGCAGGAATACCGCCACCCAAAGGGGCAATGCGCCAACGTCTGGCCTATAAAACCGGTACCTCTTACGGCAACCGCGATGCCTGGGCGATCGGTTTTGACGGGCGACACGTTGCCGGAGTGTGGCTTGGCCGCCCCGATGGCACCCCTGTGCCCGGTATCTTTGGTGGCGATTTGGCGGCTCCGGTGTTGTTCAACCTGTTTGGCCGCCTCAAACCAACGCTTGATCCGTTTGTCCCGCCGCCACCGGAAACCTTGCTGCTATCCACCGCAAACCTGCCGCAACCCTTGCAAAGGTTTCGCCCGCGCAATGCGGTTTTTTCCAAACCCGCTGATGCGCCCGACCTGTCGTTCCCGCCCGATGGCGCGTTGATTGCCCTTGAGGGGGCAGATTTAACCGCCAAAGTGCGCAATGGAATTGCCCCGTTTACATGGCTCGCCAATGGCCGCGCAGTCCTTACCCAAAGCTATATGCGCGAAGTGACCCTTCCCGATCTTGGCCTCGGGTTTACCGAATTATCGGTGATCGACGCCAAGGGGCGCACGGCCAAAGCATTGGTGCGCCTAGAATAGCGCCGTCAAAGCGCGCGCAATCCGCCAAGCACAAAATCGGCCGCAAGTTCGCTATATTCGGCGCGACTTAGACCCTTGTTGGGGCGATGCCACATATAATACCAGTTCAAAATCCCGAACACCGACATCGTGGTGGCATGAAGGCGCTGTTTGTCGAGATCAGGCGCGACATCTGCCAGAGCTGTTGAAAGAATAACCACCAAACGCCGCTGTAACGCAACCAAGGGCGCGCGCATGTCATCGTCAAGCACCCCAAGCGCATCCAGTTGCAATTTATGTTCCGCGTCGGCATCGGCATAGGCCAGAAGGATCGCCCCGATAAGGCCGCGCACACCGTCGTTTTCAGCGGCCTCGACCACATCGACCAATTCGGTCAAATGTGCGTTGACGATATCAAACAGCAGTGCTTCCTTGCTGTCATAATAATGATAGACGAGGGCCTTGGACACGCCACAGGCCTTGGCCGCGCCCGCCATTGAAGCGCGGTCAAACCCGTGTTGCGCAAAATACCCCGCCGCCCCCTTGCGGATGGCCGTGCGTTTTCCCTCGTGATCACGTCCGACGCCACGGGCCATCAGGTGTCCTTCGGGCGATTGTCCACGATGCGCACGGCCTTGCCCTGCGAGCGCGCCACTTTGCCCGGCTCGGCAACATCGACCTGCACCGTGACACCGACGTGGCGCTTCACTTGGCTTGCAAGCGCCTTGCCTGCTGCTTCAAACGCGGCTGCTCCGGCCTTGCCGGTGGCCTCGGTGGCTTCAACCCGAACTTTCATCACGTCCTTATGGCCAACGCGGTTCAACTCGACCTGAAAATGCGGGGCAAGCGCGGCCACGGTCATCAACTGTTCTTCGATCTGGGTCGGGAAAACATTCACGCCACGAATGATGATCATATCATCGCTGCGGCCGGTGATTTTTTCCATTCTACGCATAGTGCGCGCGGTGCCGGGCAACAGGCGTGTTAGATCACGGGTCCGGTAACGGATAATCGGAAACGCCTCTTTGGTAAGCGAGGTAAACACCAGTTCCCCCATCTCACCATCAGCGACCAATTCACCCGTGTTGGGATTGACGATTTCGGGATAAAAATGATCTTCCCAAACATGCAGCCCGTCTTTGGTTTCCACACATTCATTGGCCACACCCGGCCCGATGATTTCGGATAGTCCATAAATATCAACAGCATGCATATCAAATGCATCTTCGATTTCGCGGCGCATGGCGTTGGTCCACGGCTCTGCCCCGAATATACCGACCTTGAGCGGGCTTTTCCTCGGATCAAGTCCCGCAGCGGCATATTCATCAAGTATCGACAGCGCATAGGACGGCGTAACGGTCATACCCGTCGCTTGAAAATCCTCGATCAGGCGCACTTGGCGTTGGGTCATACCACCCGACACCGGCACCACAGTGAGGCCCATCTTTTCCGCCCCGCCATGCACCCCGAGACCGCCGGTAAACAACCCGTAGCCATAGGCGTTGTGGAGCAAATCCCCGCTTCGCAAGCCCGAAGCACGCAGCGAACGCGCCACCACATCGCCCCACATATCGAGATCATTTTTGGTATAGCCAACCACCGTCGGCTGCCCCGTTGTGCCCGAAGACGCATGTATCCGCGCCAGTTTTTCACGTGGCACCGCAAACATATTGAACGGGTAATTGTCGCGTAAATCCGATTTCACCGTGAATGGAAATCTGGCCAGGTCCGCAAGCGATTTTAGATCGTCAGGATGCACACCAGCGGCGTCAAAACCATCCTTGTAGAACGCGACATTGTCATAGGCATGGCGCAACGACCATTTCATCCGCTCAAGTTGAAGCGCCTGCAATTCATCGCGCGACGCGGTTTCGATAGCGTCCAGATCACCGGGTTTCGGGGATAGATCTTCCATATTATACAGCCTCCAACATCATGGCTATGCCTTGTCCAACGCCGATGCACATGGTGCAAATCGCGCGTTTGGCATCACCGTTTTCAATCGCTATTGCCGCCGACAGCGCAAGCCGCGCCCCCGACATTCCCAAAGGATGGCCAAGCGCAATAGCCCCGCCATTTGGGTTCACATGGGCCGCATCATCCGGCAAACCAAGGCGGCGCATAACGGCCAACCCTTGCGCGGCGAATGCCTCGTTCAACTCAAACAGATCAATATCATCAATCGAATAGCCAGTCATTTCCAAGAGTTTCTCGGTTGCCGGTGCTGGCCCGATGCCCATAATGCGCGGCGCGACCCCGACCGTGGTCATAGCGGTAATGCGCGCCTTCGGGGTAAGCCCGTATTTTTTCACGGCGTCGGCGCTGGCAATAATCATCGCGCATGCCCCGTCATTAACGCCGGACGCATTGCCCGCTGTGACGCTCCCACCGGCGCGAAATGGTGCGCGCAAACTGGCGAGCTTTTCAAGTGTGGTATCGCGCGGATGTTCGTCCGTGGTGACAGAAATTGCGTCGCCCCGCCGCTGTGGCACGTCAATTGCCACGATCTCTTTGGCCAATCGACCCGATGCAATCGCGGCCAAGGCCCGCTTTTGCGAACGGTGGGCAAACGCATCCTGATCCTCGCGGGAGATGTTGAAATCCTCGGCAACATTTTCGGCGGTTTCCGGCATCGAATCGGTGCCATAGGCCGCGTGCATCGCCTTGTTGACAAAACGCCAACCTATCGTCGTGTCGTAAATTTCGGCGCGCCGCGAAAAGGCGGCATCGGGTTTGGGCATCACCATTGGTGCGCGGCTCATGCTTTCAACGCCCCCCGCCAATATCACCTCGGCCTCGCCACATTTAATCGCCCGCGCCGCCGTGCCCACCGCATCAAGGCCCGAACCGCAAAGCCGGTTCATCGTCACCCCCGGCACCGTTTCGGAAAGCCCCGCCAACAATACCGACATACGCGCCACATTGCGGTTGTCTTCGCCCGCCTGATTGGCACAGCCCATGATCGCCTCGTCCACTTGCAAGCCACCCAATGGTTCGGTTACCGACCGGATCACATGCGCCAACATATCGTCGGGCCGCAGCGATGACAAAGCCCCGCCATAGCGCCCGATCGGGGTGCGCAATCCATCGCATAAAAAGGCGTCTCTCATGTTTGCACCTCGAAATGTTGGCCAGATATCTGGCGTGAAAGCCCACGAAATAGCGCCACAATGCGCCCGTCCCCACCCGTCACAGTCACGTCGTAAATTCCCGAACGGCCTGTGATCGACGTTTCCGTGGCCACTGCCATCAAAACTTCGTCACGCTGCCCCGGCGATAGCAGGTTGATGGAATTCTGGATTGCGACCACGCGATTGTTGTAACTGTTGCAGGCAAAGGCAAAGGCGCTATCCGCCAAAGTATTGATAAATCCGCCGTGACAAATCCCGTGACCATTAAGATGTTGGGCCTGAACCCGCATTGTCATTTTACAGGCTCCCGGCGAAATCTCCACAAGATCAATACCAAGCCATTTGGTCGCCGCATCGCCCGCCAGCATCGCTTGCGATGATCGTTCCGCCACTTCCTGAGGTGTCATTTCCGCGCTCCACGCCATCTTCGCATTTTCCTTCCCTACAAACTGCACAAAACCGACCGTTCGGTCAAGAGTATTGATTTATGTCGCGCCTTGGCCCATGCTAGCGCCAACCAGGAATAGGAATTTACCATGCACGCAGTTCAAAGTTACGCCGCCGGAAACTGGATCGGGCCTGCCGCCGATGCCCCCCAAATCATCGGGCCGGTAAGCGGCAAACCGATCGCCATTGCCGGCGGTGCCGCGCTCGATTTTGCGGGCATGATTAACTATGCCAAATCGCGTGGCGGCCCTGCCTTGCGTGAAATGACATTTCACCAACGCGCCAAAATGATCAAGGCACTCGCCGCCTATCTCGATACCCGCAAGGAAGAACTCTATACCCTCAATAGCCTGACAGGGGCCACACGGCGCGACGGTTGGGTCGATATCGAAGGTGGCATTGGCACCATGTTTGCCTTTGCCTCCAAAGGACGGCGCGAAATGCCCGATGGGCACGTTTACCTTGATGGAAACCTCGAACAATTGTCACGCAACGGCACCTTCTTGGGGCAACATATTGCCGTGCCTTTACAAGGGGTTGCAGTGCAAATCAACGCGTTTAACTTTCCGGTTTGGGGGATGTTGGAAAAACTCGCCCCCGCCCTTTTGGCCGGTGTGCCGTCTATCGTTAAACCCGCCACCCAAACCTGTTACCTCACCGAGGCCTGCGTGCGCATGATGATCGAAAGCGATCTGCTGCCCGAGGGTGCTGTGCAATTGATCATTGGCCGCACCGGCGATCTTCTGGATCGTTTGGGCGCGCAGGATATCGTGTCGTTTACCGGCTCGGCAGACACTGCGTTTATGCTGCGAAGCAATCCAAAACTCATGCGCAATTCCACACGGTTTCTGGCTGAACAGGACAGTTTGAACGCGTCTATTCTGGGACCGGACGCCACTATAGACACGCCGGAGTTTGCGCTGTTCATTAAAGAAGCCACCGCCGAGATCACGTCCAAAGCGGGTCAAAAATGCACCGCAATCCGCCGAATGATTGTGCCCGACGCTATGTTGACGGCTGTCGGCGATGCGCTCGCGGCAAAACTATCCAAAATTACCGTCGGGAATCCCGAAGCCGATGGCGTGCGCATGGGCGCGCTGGCCTCAATGGCGCAAAAAGCCGATGTTTTGGATAAAATCCGCCAAATCGGGGCCGAAACAACGATGATTTGCGGCAATCCCGATGATTTCGACGTTCAGGGCGCCGATGCGAATAACGCCTTCTTGCCCCCAATGCTATTGTCCTGCGCCGATCCCGATGGCGCAACAGCAGTGCACGAGATTGAGGCCTTTGGTCCCGTTGCCACCTTATTGCCCTACCGCGATATTGCCCATGCCGCCGACCTTGCCAATCGCGGCCAAGGCTCGCTTGTGGCCTCTTTGATCACCCATGATCCGCAGGTGGCGCGTGACGTGACCTTGGCCAGCGCCGCGTGGCATGGGCGGCTCTATATTAACAACCGCGATAGCATGGCCGAATCCACCGGCCACGGCTCGCCCCTGCCCCATATGACACACGGTGGCCCCGGTCGTGCCGGTGGCGGTGAAGAACTCGGCGGCGTGCGCGGTGTTCTCCACTATATGCAGCGCACCGCGATTCAGGGCAGCCCGGACATTTTAACCGCAATCACCGGCCAATGGATCCCTGGCGCGCATGAGATCAAAGGCCCGACGCACCCCTTCCAGCGCACATTCCACGAAATCGCAATTGGCGAAACATTGCACACAGACCCACGCACGGTCACTTTGGCGGACATCGAAAAATTCGCCCATTTCACTGGCGATACGTTCTATGCCCACATGGATGACGACGCCGCGCGTGCCAATCCGTTTTTCCCCGGTCGCGTGGCCCACGGCTATCTTCTGCTGTCCTTTGCCGCCGGTCTTTTCGTGCAACCCGATCCCGGCCCGGTTCTGGCCAACACCGGCCTCAACGCGCTCAGTTTCCAAAAACCGGTTAGCCCGGGAGATAGTATTCGCGTCCGCCTTACCGCCGCACGCAAAACCCAACGCACCGATGACTATGGCGAAATCGCGTGGAACGTCACACTCTACAACCAAGACGATGAAAGGGTCGCAACCTATGAACTCCTGACCATGGTCTCTTACCAGCGCTAAACCGGTTTCATCTTGCTCCAAATACTCGCGCCGCAGGCATCCGGCCTCGTTTCAGATACATTTGGTTCTAATGCGGAAAAAAACCGTGTAACAAGGCCGAATGGACCCGTTGCACCCCCTCATAAAAGCCCTTCATAACGACGGGCGTTTGCGTGTTTGGTCGCTTGTCATCACCGTATTTGGCGACAGCGTGCAACGACGCGGCGCGGTGATTTCCAATACCCGCCTGCAAATGCTGCTCGGGCGGATCGGGGTCGAACGCGGCACCTTGCGCACCGCCCTGTCTCGCTTGGCCAAAGATGGCTGGCTCGAAACCGAACGCACCGGACGCGCCAGTTGCTACCGCCTCAGCAAAAGCGGCATTGCCAAATTCGCCGATGCAACCGGACAGATTTATGCGCCCGTCAATGACACGCCGGTAAAAGAATGGAGCATCTCCATAGGGCGGACCCTTGCAGGCGTTGAAATCGCACCAAATGTATTTCTAAACCCGGCCCAGCAAGACACGCCCGATCAAAACCCGGATTTCCGCCTGCGGGGAAAGCTGGATATTCTGTCGGTGCAAATGCGTGCAAACCTGATGAGCAATGAACACAGAAAATCGCTTGCTGCGATGCTGCGCGATGTTTCAGTATTGCGTGGTTTGACACTTGATCCGCTCGCCTCTGCGGCGGCGCGCACTTTGCTTATTCACCGCTGGCGGCGTTTGATTTTGCGATTTCCGGAATTGCCGCTAGAGTTGCTGCCCGACGGATCTTTTGACACCTCGCCACGGGCGCAAGTGCGCGATGTGTATCGCGCATTGACCCCGCAGGCAGAACAATGGCTGACAAGCGACGAAGGCAATCTCAAACCAATGCCCCCCCCCGATGCAACACGGCGGTTTTAAAGAACACGGTTAAACTGCGGTCGCCTCATAACCTTCTGCTTTAAGGGCCGCAATCAATCCCGCCGCATCTATATCGCTCTCGATTGCGACGGTCCGAGCATCCATATCAAACTCCAGATCAGCAAGATCATCAACACCGGCAACGGCTTTTTCAACCGCCGCCTTGCAATGCCCACAGCTCATTTCGGGCACGTTCAATTTTGTCATTTCCATTTCCTCATGATGATTCACCGTCTTTCTAGGGATTCCAGCAAGGGGAAGGTCAAGCACTTAAGCCTCTTAAACCACGGCAAATTGCCCCATCATGCCACCATCTTCATGTTCAAGGATATGACAGTGAAACATATAGGGAAAAGAAGGCGACGCCGCATGATCAAACCGCATCGCAATCTCGGCTTCGCCATTTACGAGAACCATATCTTTCCAGCCCCGATTACGCGGTGACACAGGCCCGCCATTTTCGCTCAATACCTGAAATTTCACGCCATGCACATGAAACGGGTGCATCATCATCGCACCGCGCACCCGCCAGATCTCGGTGCTGCCGCGTTTGATGGTGAAATTCAGCTTGCTCATATCATAGGATTCGCCGTTGATCGAAAACGCGCTCCCGCCAAACACACTGCGCACCATCATTCCCATACCCATCCCCATATCAAGGGTAATGTTGCGGCGCCGGGCACCCGCAAGATCCACATTTGCCAACGTGCCCCCCAACTTTCCCGGAAGCACGTCAATGCGCGCGGCAAGGGTGGTATTCACTTCAAAAGGCAGCACCGGGAAACTGCCCGAAGATTGCCCGCCGCCCCCCATCATGCCGCCCATCATCCCCCGATTGGGGTTTGACCGACTGACCAAAGTCGTGCCTGCGCCGCTTGAAAAATCGACAAGAACCTCGGCCCGTTCCCCTGACGCAAGCGCGAGTTGGGTGACGACCTGTGGCTGATCCAACAGCCCGTTATCTCCGGCAATCAAATGCATCGGACGGCCATCGGCCATCGACAATACATAAATTCGCGCATTGGACCCATTCAACAGGCGCAACCGCACAATACCTTTTGGAACCGCCGCGACCGGATTGACCTGCCCGTTTACAACCATGGTATCGCCGATAAATCCCATCATCTGTTCCTGGCGTCCCGGATTATAATTCATCCGCCCCGAGCGATCAAAACGGCGATCTTGCAAAACGAGGGTCAAATCATCAACCCCATAGGTCGACGGCAATCCGCGCGTATCGTCTTGGCCGTCGCTCAATTGCAGCACTCCGGCCAACCCGTTGGAAACATGCGCCGCCGTGCGGCCATGAATGTGACTGTGATACCACAGCGTTGCGGTCGGCTGATCAATCGGCAAAACAGGATTCCATGTCGCACCGGGTGCAACCGGATTATGCGGGCCGCCATCTACTTCGCCGGGGATCAGCAAACCGTGCCAATGCACCGATATATCCTCGCGTAGGGTATTGGTCACCTCCGCCTGCACCTCCCCCTTGTGCGCAACGCGCAAAGTTGGCCCGAGGTAGGGTTGATTAAATCCCCATGTGTCACTGTCTGACTGGCCCAGAAAATTGACCTTGGCCGCCTGTGCATTCAACGCAAACCGCCCGCTTGTGGTGGTGTCGAGCAGCGGTGGCATTGCCAACCTGCGTGGCGTATTTTGCGCAAATGCCGGCATGGCCAATGCGGCCAGAGTGCTCGCACCCAAGCCAATACCGAAGTCCCGTCTGGTGATCATGGTTCAACCCTCATAAGTCAGTTCTGGTTTATGCAAAGGTAGATTGAGATCACGTTACATGCAATCAATGGAATGTACCGAAGTGTATCGAAGTGTATCGAAGCGCAGGTTTCGTGACACATCACAAATCCTCCAACCATGATCGCCTTATGGTGTTTTCAACCAGTTCAACCCGTCTTCGGTGCGCCCCTCTGGATGATATTCACCGCTTACATATCCGGCATACCCGTCTTCCTTGAGGCGCGCAAAAAACGCCGGATAATCAATGTCACCTTTCACCGGCTCATGTCTGTTCAACGCCCCCGCGATCTGGATATGACGGGCGCGATGGCCATGTGTTGCCCAGGTCTCCAACGTATCGCCGGTGATGTGATGGGCATGATAGGCGTCAAACTGAAGCGCAAGGTTTGGCGCATTGACCACATCGAGAATTTCAGCAGCCAAATCAAAGTCATTGAGAAAATAGCCGGGCATATCGTGGTTGTTGATCGGCTCGATCGTTAGGCTTTGATCTTCGGCATGCGTGGTTGCCCACTTCAAATTCTCGATAAACGTGGCCTTCGCCACCGGCCCTTCGGCACACCCCGACATGATATGAAGATGCTGCGCGCCCAACATATCCGCGAACCGCATCGCACGTTTGAAATCATGGCGAAACCTGTCTTGCCCGCCAATAACCGCCGCAAATCCGCGATCACCGCCGGTCCTAGTTGGGCGGTGGCGTATTGATCAACACCAGATCAAGATCATTCCGCAGAAGCCGGTCCTTTATCTCGCTGGCCGGCACATCATAGGGAAACAGAACCTCGACAGCGGTAAAACCGGCAATCCGTGCCTCGGCGAAACGCTCAAGAAACGGAAGTTCTTTGAATAGAAACGAAAGATTTGCAGCAAATTTTAATGTCATGCCGTCATGTATTGCATGTATCGAAGGGATTTTCAAAATCCAGAAGGCTTAGAGCCGAAATTAGCCCTAAATCAATAAAGAACGGCACATCGCGATCACTCGGCAAGTTCGCTTGAGGCAATCACCGGAAAAAACGCGCCTTTGGAAAACAACCCGAACCAGCTTTGCCCATCCACGTCGTGATGCACGCAAATATCAACCAGCCGGTAAAAACTCTTGCGGTCAATCAATGCCTCAAGATTGGCCCGCACCAATACATAAGGCGACGGTTCGCCGGTTTGCGGGTCGCGCACCACCCGTATCGGCGCATCGGGGCCCGCAACCACCATATCGCCAACATTGGTCTCGAATGTGATTTCCTGATCAGCACCGGCATTGGTCACTTCAAAATCCACCGCCACAAACGGTGCGTCATCCACGGTTATTCCGACCTTTTCAACGGGAGTCACCAAAAAATAATCGTCGCCATCACGGCGCAGCACAGTCGAAAACAGGCGCACCAATTCGGGCCGCCCGATAGGAGTGCCAAGGTAAAACCACGTCCCGTCACGGGCGATTCGCATATCAAGATCACCGCAAAATGGCGGGTTCCACAGATGCACGGGCGGCAAACCGCGCCCCTTCACCGACCGCGCCGCCGCTGCTATTCCCTCTGCCGAGGGCGTTTTATTTGTGTTCACGGGATTTTGTTCGCTCATTGCTTTTGCCATTTCCGCATCAGACGATAGAATACAGCCAACAGTATAGAATATTCAGGAGTTTTTACCATGAGTGATGTGAATGATTCTACCAAATTGGTGGACGAGATCGAGGCGCTCGAGGGGAAACTCGCTTTGGCCAAGGCGTCGATCACCAAACGCTTCATCGGACAAGATCGCGTGGTTGACCTTACTCTGACGGCGTTGCTTTGTGGTGGCCATGCGCTGTTGATCGGTTTGCCGGGGTTGGGGAAAACCCGCCTTGTTGAAACCCTAAGCACGGTGATGGGGCTTGATGGCAACCGTATTCAGTTCACCCCCGATTTAATGCCTGCCGATATTCTGGGGTCCGAGGTTCTGGAAACCGCCAATGACGGTAGCCGCGCCTTTCGATTTATCAAAGGCCCGATATTTTGCCAGCTTTTAATGGCCGACGAAATCAACCGCGCAAGCCCGCGCACCCAATCCGCCCTGCTTCAGGCGATGCAGGAACGGCAGGTTTCCGTCGCTGGCGAAGATCGCGCGCTTGATGCGCCGTTCCATGTGCTTGCCACCCAAAACCCGATTGAACAGGAAGGCACCTACCCGCTTCCCGAGGCGCAGCTTGACCGCTTTCTGGTGCAAATTGATGTACCTTATCCGGATCGCGCCACCGAACGTGATATCCTGATCGCGACAACCGGCGCCCAAGAGGAACAGGCGCATGGCGTGTTTACCGCTGCCGAATTGGTCGCGGCGCAAACCCTGCTGCGCCGGATGCCGGTAGGCGACAACGTTGTCGAAATGATCCTCGATCTGGTGCGCGCCTTTCGCCCCGAAGACGAAAGTGCCTCGCAGATGGTGCGTGAAAACGTGGCTTGGGGTCCGGGACCGCGCGCGGCGCAAGCACTGATGCTCACAGTAAGGGCGCGCGCATTGCTACAGGGACGGCTTGCCCCGTCTATCGAGGATGTGATTGATATGGCCGAGCCGGTTCTTAGTCACCGGATGGCGCTTGGGTTCGGGGCGCGCGCACGCGGTGATACTCTTGCGGATCTGATTGCGCAGACGATAACGCAGGTGACCAAAGTAGCGGCCGCGGCGTGATGACATCCGCAATACTGCGCCAACATGCCGAAGGCGAGGCCGCGAAACTGCCCCCGCTTCTGGCACGTGCCGAACATCTTGCCGGCACTGTCTTACTCGGAGAGCACGGGCGCAGGCGCGCCGGTCTTGGCGATGATTTCTGGCAATATCGCCCAGCGCAAATAGGGGATGGCGCGCGGATGATTGATTGGCGCAGGTCGGCCAAAAGCGATGCCCAATTCGTGCGTGAACGTGAATGGCAAATTGCGCAAACCGTGATGTTTTGGGTTGATAATGCCGCCTCGATGCAATTTTCAAGCGGCAAGAACCACCCCACCAAGGGCGACCGCGCGCAGCTTGTTGCGATGGCCACAGCAATTCTGTTGCAACGTGGCGGCGAACGGATTGGCCTTACCGGAAGCGCCTTGCCCCCCCAACGCGGTGAAGCCCAGGTTTTGCGCATGTCAGAATTTCTTGCCCAGACGCCAGATACAGACAGTGCCGCCGATTTTGGCGCGCCCGTCGCCAGTGGTATCCCCGCCCATGCCCGCACGGTTTTCATCTCTGATTTCATGGGCGATCTCGCTCCTGTGCAGGCCGCGCTTACCCAATCTGCGGATCACGGGGTGCGCGGGGTTCTGCTTCAGGTGCTTGATCCTGCCGAAGAAGCATTTCCATTTTCCGGGCGCACGATATTTGAAAGCATGGGCAAAACCATTCGTCATGAAACCTTGAAAGCTGCCGATTTGAAAGAACGGTATTTGCAACGCCTTGCCGGTCGCAAGGCGGCGCTTTCCGCGCTTTGCGACCTTGCAGGGTGGCAATACCATTGCCATCACACTGACAAATCCGCGCAATCGGCGCTTTTATGGATATACCGTGCCCTTGATCAGGCCGCATTTCATGGCAGGGGTTTCGCATGATCGGCGCGCTCGGGTTTACCACGCCCGCGCTATTGCTGGCCTTGTTGGCATTGCCGGTTTTGTGGCTGATTTTGCGGGCGGTTCCACCGTCTCCGGCACGCCGCTTGTTTCCCGGTGTGGTTTTGCTGCTCGGTCTCAAAGACGACGATACAGTGACCGACCGCACGCCGTGGTGGTTGCTATTGCTGCGCCTTTTGGCCGTTGCCGCGATCATTATTGGCCTCGCTGGGCCGGTCTTGAATCCCGAGAAACAAACCGTCGGGAACGGCCCGTTGTTGATCGTTATGGATGCCAGCTGGGCCAGCGCCCAAAGTTGGCGCGCGCGTTTGCAATCGCTTGATGCGATAATTGCACAAGCGGGGCGTGACGGGCGACGGGTGGCTGCGGTGCGCCTAAGCACCCCCGAACAGCCGGTTTTTCAAAGTGCCGAAACCCTGCGCGCGCGGATTGCCGGAATGGGACCAGATCCATGGGCACCTTCCGAGAATACCATGCGGGAATTTTCGAACCTGCTTGGCGAGGAAACTTTTGAAACCATATGGATGTCTGACGCCTTGGATCGGGCGGGTCGGGCGCAATTGCTCGCCGCCTTGGAAAAACATGGAGCGGTGCGGGTCATTGAAACGACGCGCGCGGTGCTTGGGTTGCTGCCTGCGTCCTTTGCGGATGGCGCCGTGCAACTTATCGCACAGCGGTCCCGCGCCGGAATTGCGGCCGATATCGTCGTGCAGGCCCATGGCCGTGATCCGGCGGGCACAATGCGGGTTCTCGGCGTGTTGCCGTTGCAATTCGACGCGGATGCAACGGTTGCCAGCGGCGCGCTTTCGCTCCCTTCCGAATTGCGCGCACGGGTTACACGGTTTGAAATCAAAGGCGCACATTCCGCCGGTGCCGTGGCCCTGTCGGATGACAGTTTGCGCCGCCGCGAGGTTGCCTTGATCGCCGGGCGCGACGACCGCGAGGGTCTTGAACTGCTCTCGCCACTCTACTATTTGAACCGCGCCTTGGCCCCGTCTACCGATCTACTGGATGGTGCGTTGATGGATATCCTGCCGGCCAACCCCGATGTCATCATACTTGCCGATGTTGCCATTTTGGCCGATGCGGAACAATCTGCATTGCTGGAATGGGTCGATGCGGGCGGGCTTTTGGTGCGTTTTGCCGGTCCGCGCCTCGCCGCGAGTCCCATAAGCCGCAAGGAAGAACACCCTCTTATGCCGGTGCGCCTGCGTTCCGGCGGGCGCAGCGTCGGCGGCGCGATGAGTTGGGGCGCGCCAAAAGCGCTCGCGCCTTTTTCCGAAACCAGCCCGTTTTTCGGCCTTGCCATCGCAAGCGACGTTACCGTGTCGTCACAAGTTGTGGCACAGCCCGACCCGACATTGGCAGCGCGCGTTATTGCCCAGCTTTCCGATGGCACGCCACTGGTAACGCGCAAAACTATCGGCGCGGGTCAGGTGGTCTTGTTCCATGTTACCGCCAACGCAGAATGGTCAAGCCTGCCGCTTTCCGGTCTTTTCGTCGAGATGCTGGCGCGCCTTGCGGTGTCGTCATCAACGGCCACCCCGGATGCCGCCGATCTTGCTGGCACCACGTGGCAACCGATCCGCGTCCTAAGCGGGTTTGGGGCACTCGAAGACGGGTCAACCCTCCCCGGTGTGAAAGGCGAAGATTTGCTGAAATCACCCCTTGGGCCGACTTTGCGCCCCGGTGTTTACGCAGGAGAATCGCGCACCTTGGCCCGCAACATTAACCTCGCAGGGGAAGCATTTGCCGCTACGAATTGGCCTTCTCATATCTCTGTCGAGGGCATTACCCGCGCGTCCCAAACCCCGCTCACGGGTATTTTGCTCGCTTTGGCGATGGTGTTATTGGCGGCGGATGTGATCGCGTCTCTCGCTTTGTCAGGAAAATTTCGATTGGCGCCGGCGATAATTGTTCTGCTGGCTCTTTTGGCCCCTGAAAAACCGGCAATGGCCCAAACTCTTGATGACGAGGCGGCGGTAAACGCCACCGCCGAATTGGTGCTTGCCCATGTTCTCACCGGAAATCAGGCCCTTGACGATACGGCCAATGCCGGGCTTCTCGGCCTTTCCGAGGTTCTGTTTTTCCGCACATCTGTGGAACCCGCCAATCCAATCGGGGTTAATCTTGAAACCGATGATATTGGCTATTACCCTTTGCTTTACTGGCCAATAACCCCTGAACAACCGCGCCCTTCCCAAGAAGCCTATGCCAAACTTAACCAGTATTTGCGCAGTGGCGGGATGATCCTGTTTGATACGCGCGACGCCGGTATTGCCCGTTTCGGCGGAAGCAGTCCCAATGGGCGCGCCTTGCAATCTCTTGCCGCACCTCTCGATATCCCCCGCCTTGAACCGGTTCCCGAGGATCACGTTTTAACGCGTGCTTTTTACCTGCTACAGGATTTCCCGGGCCGCTATGCGCGTGGGGCTCTCTGGGTCGAGGCCGCGCCACCGGACGCCGAGAAAATCGAAGGGATGCCGTTTCGCAATCTCAATGATGGCGTGACGCCGGTGGTGATTGGCGGCAACGACTGGGCAAGTGCGTGGGCCGTTGATGCCCGCGGCAATAACCTGTTTCCGGTCGGGCGCGGCTTTGGCGGTGAACGGCAACGCGAAATGGCCTATCGCTTTGGGGTCAATTTGGTGATGTATGTTCTAAGCGGCAATTATAAATCCGATCAGGTGCATGTGCCTGCCCTTCTCGAAAGGCTTGGCCAATGAACCAGATAAGCACCAGCATCGTTTTTGACCCGTTATTGCCATGGGCCGTTTTGGCGGCTCTTGGCGGCTTGATATTGCTCGCTACCGGATTGGCGCTTTGGCGCGGCTTGTCGGGCTGGGCGTTGCGCGGGTTGGCGGGGCTTGTGTTGATTGCGGCGCTCTCCGGCCCGTCCTATCAACGCGAAGACCGCGAGGCATTATCGGATATTGTTCTAATGGTGGTTGATGGATCGGCCAGCCAACAATTGGCGGATCGCGGCGCCAATACCGAACGCGCCGCCGCACAGATCGAGACCATGATTGCCGCGCGTCCCAACACAGAATTACGACGAATTGACCTTGCCGATGATCCCGATAACGGCGGCACCAAGGCGATGCAGGCCCTAACCGAGGCCTTGGCCCAAGAACCGCGCGCCCGTATTGCAGGCATGATCATGGTCTCGGACGGGCGTATCCATGACATGGAAAACGCGCCGGAATTGCCTGCGCCGCTGCATCTTTTGAAGACGGGCCAACCCGAAGACTGGGACCGTCGGTTGATTGTTACCAACGCCCCTGCCTTTGCTATACTGGGCGAGGAAATCACCCTGACCCTCGAAATTCAGGATCAGGGCGCGGTGCCCGAAGGCATGACCCATGCCGCCCTTGAGATCTCGATTGATGGTGCGAAACCGCAATCCTATAATGTGCGGATTGGCCGTAAAATTGATTTGCCGGTTCGCTTGCCCCATGCCGGTCGCAATATCATCCGCTTTTCTTTACCCGAAACGCCCGGTGAACTGACCACCCGTAACAATGCCGCCCTTGTGCAGATCAACGGGGTGCGCGACCGATTGCGGGTGCTTTTGGTATCGGGCAAACCCCATGCAGGCGGGCGCACTTGGCGCAATCTTCTCAAGTCGGATTCCTCGGTTGATCTGGTGCATTTTACCATTCTGCGCCCCCCCGAAAAACAAGATGGCGTTCCGGTAAGCGAACTGTCCCTGATTGCCTTTCCCACCCGTGAATTGTTCATGGAAAAGATCAAAGATTTTGATCTGATCGTGTTTGACCGCTATCAAAGGCGGGGCATTTTACCTGCGAGTTATCTTGAAAATGTTGCTGACTATGTGAAAAATGGCGGGGCAGTTCTGGTCTCGGCTGGCCCTGATTTTGCCAGCGCCGATAGCCTCTATCGTTCGCCTCTTGGGGCGATTATTCCGGCACGCCCCTCGGCACGGGTGATCGAACAAGGGTATCTTCCCAAGGTGACCGATCTTGGCGCGCGGCATCCGGTAACCCAAGGATTACAGGCAGATGACGCGCCCGATTGGGGGCGCTGGATGCGACAAATCGAGGTCGAAGTGGATCGCGGAGACGTGGTGATGTCCGGGTTTGAAGATCGGCCATTGCTGGTGCTTGATCGTGTGGGCAAGGGGCGTGTCGCGCTTCTTGCCTCTGATCACGCGTGGCTCTGGGATCGCGGGTTTGAAGGCGGCGGGCCGCAGGCGGAATTGCTACGTCGGTTGGCACATTGGATGATGAAAGAACCCGAGCTTGAGGAAGAAGCCCTCTGGGCCGAAGCCACTGGCCAGAAAATGCGCATAATCCGGCGCACGCTCCTTGCGGATGCGGACGCAGGCGGCAATGTTGTTGTTGTCACGCCCACGGGGGATACCGTCGATATCCCGATGACCAAAGTGAGCCCGGGCCGCTTTGAGGCCGAATACGATGGGCCGGAAATAGGCCTATATCGTCTGTCGCAAGGCGACCAGAACACCGTGATCGGCCTTGGACCGTCGGCCCCCAAAGAGTTTGAAACCACAATCGCCACCTCTGAAATAATTGCACCCCTGATTGCCTCAAAGCGCGGTGGTGCGGTGGCTTTGTCTGATGGAATCCCCTCTATTCGCAACGTTCGGGCCGGGCGGGTAGCGGCCGGTCGTGGCTGGATCGGTCTAACCCCGCGCGAAGCCTATGCCGTGCGCGATGTGTATCAAATCCGGCTGCTGCCCGAATGGTTGGTTTTGCTTCTCGCGTCTGCCTTTAGTGTCGGGGCTTGGCTACGCGAAGGGCGTCGTTAAAGCACCGCGCTTTAAACCCGAGGCAGCGTTACGGTGCCATCTCTACCGCGACACGCACATCTGACCACAAATCCCGAGAGCAGCGCGCCCGAATATACAATGTGCGCACGCCGTCAGGGACCATCACGCTTGATAATGAGCGGGTAAACGGTTGCTCGTCCACATGGGGATGGAGCAACTTACGATACCCCAAACGATTGCCGTCTTCATCAACCACTTCCCAGCCATCGGCGAAATGGTCCCACCCCGTATCGGGATGTGATATAGTCACGTCAAACCGCCATCCCATCCCCGATTTCTCGGTTTGGATATCGACGATTACGGGGGCTTCACTTAGGGCTGGTGTGGCGGCCAAGCAAGCAAGGGCAAAAAGAGCATTACGTATCATGTCCTTCTTATAACGACGTTTGCGATCAACGACAGGTCACGTGTTCGTGCGGGATGAACAAGAGGCAAAGCAGGCCTTGCGTTTTCCCACAATTGGTTATATTTTCTTACCAAAAGCAACAGAATTGCGAGAATCCACCATGGAAATGCCCGTTCCGAACCCGTCAATACTTGCTTCCAAACCACAATTGGTTGCACGGCTTCTCGATGTTTTACCTGCAGAATCAGTTATTTACGACGAAATGGAAACCCGCGCCTACGAGTGTGACGGGCTGGCCGCCTATCGGTGCCCCCCGATGGTTGCGGTATTGCCGACATCAACGGAACAAGTGTCGGGTGTGCTGCGAATTTGCCACGAAATGGGTGTTCCGGTGGTGCCACGCGGTGCCGGCACATCGCTTTCGGGCGGGGCGTTACCAACGGCGGATTGTGTGATTCTCGGTGTGGCGCGGCTCAATGATGTGCTCGAAACCGATTATGACAACCGATATATCCGCGTGCAATCGGGGCGCACAAACCTAAGCGTTACCGGCGCGGTTGAAGAAAACGGGTTTTTCTATGCGCCCGATCCAAGCAGCCAATTGGCCTGCGCCATTGCCGGTAATATCGCGATGAATTCGGGCGGGGCGCATTGTTTGAAATATGGCGTGACCACCAATAATCTGATGGGTGTGCGCATGGTGATGATGGATGGCGAGATTGTCGATATTGGCGGCGGGCATCTTGATGCCGGTGGCCTTGATCTGCTGGGGTTAATCTGCGGGTCCGAGGGGCAACTTGGTGTTGTCACAGAGGCGACATTGCGGATTTTACCCAAACCGGAAGGCGCACGTCCGGTGCTTCTCGGGTTTGACAGTAACGAAGTTGCCGGTGCCTGTGTTTCCGACATTATTAAAGCCGGCGTTTTACCCGTCGCCATAGAATTTATGGATCGTCCGGTTATTCGGGCAAGCGAGGCCCACGCCAATGGCGGATACCCCGATTGCGAAGCGCTGCTTATTATTGAAGTCGAAGGCAGCAAGGGTGAAATCGACGAACAGCTTGCGATGATTCTCGAAATCGCGCGCCGCCACAATCCGGTGGAAATCCGCGAAAGCGGGTCAGCCGAGGAAAGCGCGCGAATCTGGCTAGGGCGCAAGTCGGCGTTTGGGGCGATGGGGCGGATCAATGATTATATGTGTCTTGACGGCACGATTCCGGTATCCCAATTGCCCTATGTTTTGAAGCAGATTGGCGCGTTAAGCGCGCAATACGGCCTTGATGTCGGCAATGTTTTTCATGCGGGTGATGGTAATATGCACCCGCTTATTCTCTATGATGCCAACAAACCCGGAGATTTGGAGGCCTGTGAAAAGCTTGGCGCAGATATCTTGCGGCTTTGTGTTGATGTCGGTGGATGCCTAACCGGAGAACATGGCGTCGGCATCGAAAAGCGGGATCTGATGGGGGCGCAATTCACCGCGGCCGATCTTGAGTGCCAGATGGCCGTCAAGGACGTGTTTGATCCGGCGTGGCTGCTTAATCCCGCCAAGGTTTTTCCTCTTGAAGCAAGCGCAGAACGGCGAAGCGGGGGGGGGGGGGGGGGCCCCGGGGGGCAGGCCAGGACCCCCCCGGGGGGTTTAGGGGAAAAAGAAAGAAGCAATAAAAAAAAAACG
>JAUZRV010000208.1 GCA_030950105.1 Rhodobacterales bacterium
TCAAGTGACGAAAAACTCTGCTGTTTCAATGCCAATTCTCCCGTAAGTGCTGCCAGAATTATAGCACGGAAATCAGGGCTTTGTTCAGAGATTCCTTAAGAAAACAACGATTATCGCGATGGAGAACAAAATGGCCTATAAATCCCTATTTACGGTTCTTACCGACACCAAACTTTCCGATACTGTGCTTGCCCACGCAAGCGCCGCAAGCAACGCCAACAACGCCCATCTGGACGTCTTGTGTCTTGGCGTAGACCGGAGCCAAACCGGCTATTACTATGCTGGTGCCAATGCGATGGTCATGCAGGAAACCATTAATCGCGCCAGAGAAGACGCCGACGCCGTTGAACAACATGCAATTGCCACCCTCGAAAAAACCGATGCGCGCTGGGGCACTGAAACCAGTGTTGCCCAACTTGCCGATTTGGGTCGGCATGTTGCGGCGCGGGCACGGTTTGCCGATCTTTGCATTTTGAACAAACCTTACGGCAACGATCATGGCGCCGAATTTGAACCCATCCTTGAGGCCGCCCTGTTTGAGGGCCAATGTCCGGTTCTCGTTGTGCCCGAAGACAGTGATCCTTCCCCCACGCCGCAGAAAATCCTTATCGGCTGGAACGAAAGCCCCGAAGCCATGTCCGCCATCCGCGCCGCTCTCCCTATGTTGAGCGCCGCCACCACAGTGCATATTGTAGTGATTGATCCCCCCACACATGGGCCAAACCGCTCTGATCCCGGCGGGGTTCTTTCACAATTTCTCGCGCGTCACGGCGTGCGTTGCGAAATTGGCGTGCTGTCGAAAACCCTGCCGCGGGTTTCGGATGTTCTCAACCGGCATGCCCGCGATATGGATGCCGATATGATTGTGATGGGGGCCTATGGCCATTCGCGATTTCGCGAGGCCATTCTTGGCGGCGCCACTCGCTATATGCTAGAACAGGCCGAAATTCCGGTTTTCATGGCGCATTAACACCCTTAAAACTGGCGTGACATGCGGATGCAATCCGGTGTTACGCCAGCATACCACCGTCATTATCATCCCCGGCTTCTTCCAGAAGACGCGTGAAATTCGGTATCGTAATGATCCGCTTGCCTTCCAACAAAATAACTTTGTCCCGCTTTAGGGCCGAAATCTGCCGGCTCACGGTTTCAAGCGTCAGGCCAAGATAATCCGCCATCGCTTCGCGGGTAAGCGGCAGCGTGAATTTCAATTCCCCGACCATCCCGTGAAGTTGCAACGACGCATCCCGCCGCGCAATAATCACGAGCAGGCTGGCAATCTTTTCCCGCGCGGTTTTGCGCCCCAACACCAGCATCCATTCGCGCGCGGCATCCAATTCATCCAACGTCATCTGCAACAACCGCTGGGCGATATGGGGCGTTTCGGCCATCATCTTTTCAAACGGCTTCTTGCGGAAACAGCACATCACCAGATCGGTCGTGGCAACCACATCATAGGCCGCAGTATCGCGCCCCGGACGGCCCGCGAAATCGCTCGGCAGCAAAAGCCCGACCATTTGCGTGCGCCCGTCTTCCATGGTTTGGGTCAATGCTGCGACGCCTGAAACAACCGATCCGACAAAATCCATGCGGTCACCGGCCCAAACCACGGTTTGTCCGGCTTCAAAACTGCGGTAATATTTGATCTCGTCCAGTTGTTCCAATTCGTCGGCGTCACAACGCGCACAAACCGCCCGATGCCGGATTGGACATTCACCACACCCGTGGTTGGTAGATATTTTTAGGTCAGTTAGCATTTTTTTCTAAGCCGTTCGCGCGCTTGATCTGTGTCAAAGTTGAATTTGACTATTCTGCCTAATGCTATTCGGATGGAAACGAAAACGCAACTTGCTAAGCTTGGTCTATTTGACGCGAAAGTGCCGCGTTACACCAGCTATCCCACCGCTCCGCATTTTAATTCCGATATTGGCCCGTCGGATTACACCCGCTGGATCGGCGAAATTCCCGATGATTCGGAAATATCCCTCTATATCCACGTGCCATTTTGCAGAACATTATGCTGGTTTTGCGCCTGTCGCACCCAAGGCACCCAAAGCGACGCGCCGGTTGCGGCCTATCTCGAAACCCTGAAAACCGAATTGGCCATGCTGGGCAAGATATTGCCCAAAGGAGTGACACTATCACGCCTGCACTGGGGCGGTGGCACCCCGACCCTGCTTTCGCCGACCATGATGGCCGATCTGGCCGGTGCGATTGCCGATATTGCCCCGCTTGCCAAAAATGCCGAATTTTCCGTTGAAATCGACCCGAACGAAATCGATGACGCGCGCCTTGATGTGCTTGCCCGTGCCGGTATGAACCGCGCCTCTATCGGCGTGCAGGATTTTGACGATGAAATCCAGCAGAGCATTGGCCGCATCCAGAGCTTCGAGGTCACCCGCGACGCGGTCCTTGCCATTCGCGAACGTGGCGTCAAAAGTTTGAACGCCGATATTCTGTTTGGTCTGCCCCATCAAACCAACGCCCGCATTTCCGAAAGCGTGCAAAAACTGTTGTCGCTATCGCCCGATCGTGTCGCGCTCTATGGCTATGCCCACGTTCCATGGATGGCGCGCCGTCAAAACATGATCCCGTCCGATGCCTTGCCAACCCCGACCGAACGCCTTGAACTGTTCGAAGTGGCGCGTGAATTGTTCCTTGCCGATAATTACGCGGAAATCGGCATTGATCATTTTGCCCTCAAAACCGACGGCCTTGCTACGGCCCAAAAAGCCGGCACATTGCGGCGCAATTTTCAGGGCTATACCGATGACAAATCACAAGTTCTGATTGGTGTCGGGGCTTCGTCAATTTCGCGCTTCCCACAAGGGTTTGCCCAAAACGCCCCCGCCACCGGCGTTCACACCAAGGCCATTCGCGCCGATACATTCTCGATTTCCCGCGGCCATACCTTCACCGATGATGACCACCTGCGCGGCCGCATGATTGAGGCATTAATGTGTGATTTCGCGATCAATACCACCGAGATAAGCACTCGTTTCAATATCCCGCGCGAAGACGTGCACGCCATGCTCGCCCAGACCGCGGACGAATTTGACGGCTTGCTCATCCTCGATGACAACGGCCTTCGCGTTCCGGTATCGGCGCGCCCCCTGACCCGTATCATCGCGCGCAGTTTTGATGCCTACGACCTGTCCAAGGCTGGTCACAGCTCGGCAATCTAAACTCAGGCCCGCAAATCCAATGCCGCCGCCAACAGGGTTTTGGTATATTCATGCTGCGGATTCTCGAACACCGCCTGCGCGTCACCCGATTCCACGATATCGCCCTGTTTCATCACGACCATCTTGTGGCTCATCGCGCGCACCACCGTTAAATCATGGCTGATAAACAGATACGCCAAGCCGTGTTTCACCTGTAAATCGCGCAACAAATCCACAATCTGCACCTGCACCGTCATATCCAATGCACTGGTCGGTTCATCCAACACCAACAATTTCGGCCGCAAAATCATCGCCCGCCCAATCGCGATCCGCTGCCGCTGCCCGCCGGAAAACTCATGCGGATACCGATCCATCAATGCCGGATCAAGCCCGACTTCCTGCATCACTTCCGCCACCAGATCACGCTCGGCGCGCCCCCCCGGATTGCCATGCACCCCGAGGCCCTCGGCAATGATCTGTTCACAGGTCATGCGCGGGCTAAGCGACCCGAACGGATCCTGAAAAACGATTTGCATATCTTTGCGCAGATTGCGCAATTCCTTGTTCGACCACCCGCGCACAGTCTGCTTTTGAAAGGTAATGTCACCCTCCGACGAAATCAGCCGCATAATCGCCAGCGCCAGCGTCGTCTTGCCCGATCCGCTTTCGCCCACGATGCCCAGTGTTTCCCCCGCGCGCACCGAAATGCTCGCGTCATTCACCGCTTTCACATAGCCCACGGTTTTCTTCATAAATCCGCGCTGTATTGGAAACCACACCTTAAGATTCTTGGTGCTCACAATCTCGGGCGCGCCCTGCGCCACCGGCTTTGGCCGTCCGGTTGAATGGGCGCTTAATAATTTTTGCGTATAGGGATGTTGCGGATTGCCAAAAATCTCGGCGGTTGGCCCAGATTCCACAATCTCGCCGCCCTGCATCACACACACCTTGTCGGCGATCCGCTGCACAATCGCCAAGTCATGGGTGATAAACAACAATCCCATATTTTCGCTCGATTTCAACTCTGCCAGAAGTTCTAGAATTTGCGCCTGAATGGTCACATCAAGGGCTGTCGTCGGCTCATCCGCGATCAAAACATCGGGTTTATTGGCCAAGGCCATCGCGATCATCACCCGCTGTCGTTGCCCCCCCGACAATTGGTGCGGATACGCCCCAAGCCGGGTTTCAGGGTCGCGTATCCCCACCCGTGTCAACAATTCCAAAACCCGCACCCGCAATGCATCGCCGGTAATCCCTTGATGCAACTCAAGAGATTCCGATATCTGCCGCTCAAGCGTATGCAGCGGATTAAGCGACGTCATCGGTTCCTGAAAAATGAAACTGATGTCGTTGCCGCGCACCTTGCGCAGCAATTTCTTATCCGCACCGATCATTTGCTGGCCGTCATAGGTGACTGATCCGCTCACCTCGGCACTATCGCCAAGCAACGCCACCGTCGATAGCGCCGTTACCGATTTTCCCGATCCGCTCTCGCCGACCAAGGCAACGGTTTCGCCTCTATCCACCGTAAACGACACGCCCTTGACCGCCTGCGTGATCTTGCCGTCTTGGCGAAATCCGACCGAAAGGTCTTTGACCTCCAGAATACTCATTGAAACGTCTTTCTGGGATCAAACGCATCGCGCACGCCCTCGAATATAAAAATCAGCAGCGACAGCATCAACGCAAAGGTAAAGAACGCCGTAAACGCGAGCCATGGCGCCTGCAAATTCTGTTTGGCCTGCAACGTCAATTCGCCCAATGATGGCGACGACGACGGCAACCCGAACCCGAGAAAATCCAGCCCCGCCAAGAGCGAAATCGTGCCGGTCACAATGAATGGCAACATGGTCAATGTCGCCACCATCGCATTGGGCAACATATGCCGGAACATGATGGTGATATTGCTCACCCCCAATGCCTTGGCCGCGCGCACATATTCAAGATTGCGCGCGCGCAGGAATTCCGCCCGCACCACGCCCACCAATGAC
Source organism: Rhodobacterales bacterium (assembly GCA_030950105.1). GTDB lineage: Bacteria > Pseudomonadota > Alphaproteobacteria > Rhodobacterales > Rhodobacteraceae > JAUZRV01. The sequence goes on from JAUZRV010000208.1 coordinate 5,156, forward strand.
ATCCACCCGAACAACACCGTGATAAACACCAACAACCAGAACGATCGTGGCAGGATCGAAAACAGGATGATGATCACATAAATCTGCGGCGTCGAAGACCAGATCTCCATAAACCGCTGCATGATCAAATCAATCGTGCCGCCAAAATATCCCTGCACTGCGCCCGCCACGATGCCGATAATACTACCGATTGTGGTCACAATCAAAGTGAACAACACCGACAATCGAAACCCGTAAATCACCCGCGCCAACACATCCCTCTTGGTATCATCAGTGCCGAGCCAATTTTGCCCGTTGGGGGGCAAGGGCGCCGCACCCGGACGTTCAACCGGCGTGTCAAATGAATAGGGAATAGGCGGCCATATCGCCCACCCTTTTTGAATTTCCTCACCGTCAATCACCCCGTCCTGTGCATCTTCGATCAACGCTTCCGGTTCATCAAAACACGCTTCCAACCCGCCGGTCACAATCAGGCACTTCACCTCGGGATCACGATAAATCGCTTCGGTTTTGAAATCCCCGCCAAATTCGGTTTCCGGGTAAAACTTGAATATCGGCGCGTAAAACGATCCGTGGTATTGCACCAATATCGGCTTGTCGTTGGCAATAAATTCGGCAAATAAACTCGCTCCGAACACCACAATAAAGATCATCAACGACCAAAACGCCCGCCCGTTGCGTCGAAAATTGCGCCACCGGCGTTGATTAAGAGGGGACAATGCCATTGTTCACCCCTCCCTTTTTTCGAAATCAATACGCGGATCAATCAGCACATACATCAGGTCCGACAATATCCCGACCACAAGGCCGAGCAATCCAAAGATAAACAACGTGCCAAACATCACCGGATAATCCCGCGCCACCGCCGCCTCGAACCCGAGCCGCCCCAATCCATCAAGCGAAAATATCGTCTCGATAATAAGGCTTCCACCAAAAAACACCCCGATAAAAACCGCCGGAAACCCCGCGATCACGATCAACATCGCGTTGCGAAACACATGCCCGTATAGAACCCGCGCTTCCGTTAACCCTTTGGCCCGCGCCGTCATCACATAGTGTTTTTTGATCTCGTCCAGAAAACTGTTCTTGGTCAGCAACGTTAACGTCGCAAACGCCGAGATCGTCGAGGCAATCACCGGCAGCGCGATGTGCCAGATATAATCCATCGCTTTGCCCATCATGGTCAGGCTCTCGAAATTATCCGACGTTAATCCGCGCAGCGGAAATATTTTCCAATACGACCCGCCTGCAAACATCACCAACAACAGGATCGCGAACAAAAATCCGGGGATCGCATAGGCCACAATAATCGCCCCTGATGTCCACGTATCAAACGCCGTGCCATCACGCACCGCCTTGCGAATTCCCAACGGGATCGACACCAGATAGGCGATCAATGTCGACCACAAACCCAAGGTGATCGACACCGGCATTTTTTCAAGAACCAGATCAATCACGCTAATCGTGCGGAAATAACTCTCGCCAAAATCGAGCCGCATATAGTTCCACATCATATTGAGAAACCGTTCAAGCGGCGGCTTGTCAAACCCGAATTCCGCCTCGAGTTGCGCAATAAATTCCGGCGGCAATCCCCGTGCCCCAAGGTATTTTTCATCCCCCGAAGACGGCACATCCATGCCCGCATCATTGCCGCTTCCCGAAAAGCTGCTGAATACATCGCCCTGCCCTTGCAGTTCGGCAATGATCTGCTCAACCGGCCCACCCGGCACGAATTGCACCAATGCAAAATTGATCACCATAATCCCGATCAACGTCGGAATGATCAACAATAACCTGCGAAGAATATACGCGCCCATTATCGACTACCGCAACGCGCCCGAGGCCTTGAGCGCCTCGTATTTATCCGCATTAAACCACCAGAAATCCATCTCGCCCAAGGCATGTTTTGGCAATTTCTCGGGGTGTTCATACATGTCCCAATAGGCCACCCAATATTTGCCGTTATACCATGTCGGGATCATGATCCTTTCATACCGCAACGCGCGATCCAGCGCCCGCAAGGCGAAATCCTGATCTTCTAGGGTTTCGGTATTCAATGCATTTTCAATAATCGCATCCACCAACGGACTGGCGAGGCCGGCGGGATTAAACACGCTCACCGCCGCTGCTTCCGCCCCGAACCGTTGCATCAATCCGGTGCCCGCCTCAACAAACGCGCTATACCCTGAAAACACCAGATCATAATCGCGTTCACGCCGACGCAGGGTAAACTGCGCGGCATCTATCTTGTCAAAATTGACCTCGACCCCGATGATTTTCAAATTCTGCACAAAAGATTCGACAATCGCACCCAATGTCGCTGTCGAACTCGACGGGATCGGGAAATCGAGCCGCAGTTTTTGACCCTGCGCATTGCGCCGGATACCGTCATCGCCCACTTCCCACCCTGCGTCATCCAGAAATGCCATCGCCTTGCGCAAATTACGCCGGTCATTCAACCGCCCCGGTTTCGACGTATGCGGCACAACCGCCGGTTCGCTGATCATGTCGGCGGGCACCAGATCGCCAAGCCCCTGCAACAACGCCAATTCCCCACCCGTCGGCGGACCATCGGCGGCAAAATTCAGGCCTTGCGCATATGATTCCCGTTGTCGAAACAGACCGAATTGCAGAGATTCATTGGTCCATTCAAAATTATACGCAAGCGTAATCGCCTGACGCACCCGCACATCCTGCAAGGTCTCGCGATCAAGATTGAACACGATCCCCGTGGCATTTGGCGGGTTGCCATCGTCCAGAACCTCGAGCTTTACATCACCCGCTTCAACCGCCGGAAAATCATATCCCGTTGCCCAGTCTTTTGAACTGGTTTCCTGACGAAACGTATAAATGCCCGCTTTGAACGCTTCAAACCCTGCCGAAGAATCGGCGAAATATTCAACCCGGATCGTATCAAAATTATGCCGCCCGATGTTGATCGGCAATTCCGCCCCCCAATAATCGGGGTTCCGGCGATAGGTAATCCGCCGATTTATGTCATAACTATCAAGCATATAAGGCCCCGACCCCGGCGAAGCATCAAGCCGCGGTTCATCCAGTCGCGCGCCGGTTTTCTCATACCACGCTTTGGAAAACACCGGCACACCGCCCGCCTGATCTATCAATGACCTGCGCGAAATATCCAAAGCGAAGGTAAATTTGACCGTGTAATCATCCAACGCCTCGGCGGACAAAATGATCTTTTTCACCGCCTGCGCATAGGACGGCAATCCTTGCTCAAGAAACAAATTATGCGAAAAGACCACGTCATGTGCGGTGACCGGCGTGCCATCGGAAAACCGCGCGTCGGTGCGCATCCGGAAAATCACCCATGTTTTGCCTTCATCATATTCAAGGCTCTCGGCCAACAATCCATAGCTTTCACCATACACATCCGCCGGCAGGCCCGCCCCATCGGTCGGCATTTCGCCAAGGAGGCTTTCATAAACCATCGACGATAACGCACCTGCGCGGCCTTTGCGCGAATAGGGGTTCATCGAATCAAATGTGCCCGCTGCCGATATGGAAATTTCACCGCCTTTGGGCGCGTCCGGATTTACATAATCAAAATACGGATAATCGGCCGGATATTTCAAATCGCCAAAATAGGAATACCCGTGGCTCACAATCGTATCTTCTTGTGCGCGCACCGCCCCTGCCATTAAAACCAGCCCAAACAGAACGAGTGACGCGGTCATTGCGCGCCAGCAGGTCCGCGCATTTCGCGCCATAACCCGCACCTGTGCACCTGTGTTGTCCATATGCCGATCCTCCTGCTTTGATAGGTCTTAACAAATCATAGTTAATTTTAGTTAAATCCGTAATGGGAGGATCTTCAAGTTGCGAATGAGTGATAATGCCGTGAAAACGCGTAGAACGCAAAAATCGGCATAAGAAAAACCCGCCAAAGCAAATGCCTGACGGGTTTTTCAGAATTATTTCAACACCTGATTATTCGCTAAGTGTGGCCAGATACGCAATAAGGTTGACCCGATCGGCTTCTTTTTTCAAACCACTGAACGACATCTTGGTGCCTGGTGCAAATTCTTTTGGCTTGCGCAGGAATTCAAAGAGCGTCTCGGCATCCCATGTCGATGCAACAGCAACCAACTTGCCCGAGAAAGCAAAGCCATCGGCGGTTCCAACCGCGCGATCAACCACACCAAACAACGATGGGCCTGTCGCATTTACGCCCGCTTCGATTTTGTGGCAGGCTTTGCATTTTCCAAATACCTTAGCACCTTTTGCAACATCTGCGGCGGCCATCATCTCGGTAAAACTTGGGCCTTCTTCAACAACTTCTTCGCTGGCTTCGTCACCTTCAACTTCGATAGCATATGCCTGCTCTGCGCCTTCAACATGCCCGCCACCAGTGGTATAGAGGGTATCTGCCGCCCAGCTTCCCAGGAGGAAAACCAACAAAGCGCCAAAAACGCCGCCCGTGACCTTCACCATTGTCATTGTATCAAACATATGTCCGCACCCATTTCATGTCATTTTGCGGTTGTGTAGCCGCATCCCCTTGCCTTACGCAAGGTATAGTTTGCGCAACCAATGCGTATTGCAGCGATGTGACGCAGTCATCTACCGCTATACGCACCAAATGCCCACAATTGGTAAACAACAGGAAAAGACTATGAAAGACCGCATCGCATTTCAGGGAGAGCTCGGCGCCTACTCCCATCAGGCCTGTTCCGAAGCCCGCCCAGATATGACCCCCGTGCCCTGCCATACATTCGAAGATGTGATTAACGCGGTGCGCTCGGGCGATGCCGATTTTGCCATGTTGCCGGTGGAAAACAGCACCTATGGCCGTGTCGCCGATATTCACCGTATGCTGCCTGAAAGCGGCCTGCATATCCTCGACGAGGCCTTCGTGCGCGTCCGCATTAGCTTGCTCGCCCTGCCCGGTGCCGTCCTTGACGACATCAAAACCGTGCGCGCCCATCTGGTGTTGCTACCGCAATCCGCCGGTTTCCTGTCCTCGCACGGTATCACCGGCATCGCCGCCGCCGATAGTGCCGGCGCCGCCGCCGACCTTGCCAGAAAAAAAACCGCCGACGAAGGCGTGCTTGCCGCGTCTATGGCCGCCGAAATCTACGGTCTTGATATCCTTGCCAACGACATCGAGGACCAGGGCCACAACACCACCCGTTTTCTGATCATGGGTCGCGATGCCGATCACACCCGCCGTGGCAAACAGGGCATGATGACCACCTTCGTATTCGAGGTCCGCAATATCCCCGCCGCTCTCTACAAGGCGATGGGCGGCTTTGCCACCAACGGCATCAACATGACCAAACTCGAAAGTTATATGGTCGACGGGTCCTTCACCGCGACCCGTTTTTATGCCGACATTGACGGCCACCCCGATGATGCCAACGTGAAACTGGCGATGGAGGAACTGGATTACTTCACCAATTCGGTGTCCATTCTCGGCGTCTATCCGGCCGATCAACGCCGTTAACGCCCCGCTTCAATCATCTTGCGAATCTTGACCGCTTTTTCAAAGTGGTCAAGTTTATGCGTCATGATCCACCACTGCGCCACTTCCATAAGGCGCACCGGATCATCATTCTTGTTGGCAAAAAATGCATAAAACGAAAGCCCGACATTGTCGCCTTTCTGTGCGGTTTTCGCGTCGCAAACCGTCACTATCTTTTTGCGTAAATCCGCTCTCATACCGTCACCTTTTCAAATGATACCCAAGCCCGTGTTTGATCAGCATCGAAATCCGCGCCGGATCAATCGCGTTTACATCGTTAAACACCACCGCCCGATTGCCCTCGATCCGGTCCATCCCGCCAAAATTCTGCGCGTAACTCGATATAATGTCTGTCTGGCAATGGGCGAATATCGCAAACCCGCCGCCCTTGATCGTGCCCAACCGCAAGGTCGATCCCGCCTTTGTCTCCGGCGTCAGATACGCCGGTTGCCCCCATCGAAGCGCTTCTTCCACCTTGCCAATCTCGGGCATTTGCACCGCACATTCATAAATCAACCCGCGCAGCCGCAACAGACCCGCGCGTGCATCCGCATCGAACGTCTCAAAAACCTCTGCAACATCACCCGACGCAAATTCCGGCACCATTTACCCGCCTCCTTTTCCCACACTCTAACGATCCCTGATGACAATTACTGTCAGTATGTGCCATTATACCGCCACCATGTCCCGCACCCATCGCCTCTTTCAACTCATGCAGAGTTTGCGCACCCTCGCGCCGCCCGCAACCGCCACCCAATTGGCCGATGCGCTCGATGTGTCGCCGCGCACCATCTATCGCGACATCGACACCCTGCGTGGCCTTGGTGCGATCATCGACGGCGAGGCCGGTTTTGGCTTTACCCTGATCGAAGACGCCACCTTGCCGCCGCTCTCCTTTGATGATGACGAACTCGAAGCGCTGGTTCTCGGCCTGCGCGAAGTCGGCCAAGTCGGCGATCCCGCCCTTGCCACCTCTGCCAAATCCGCCCTCGCCAAACTCAAGGCCCGCCTGCCCGCCCGTCAGGCCCACCGCCTGACCCACGCCGTGCTTTCTGCGCGCCATTTCAAACCCCTGCCAAAACCCGGCATCAACACCCCCACCCTGCGCCACGCCACATGGGACGAGGCCCGCATAACCTTTGACTATACCGATGCCTCCGGCGCACCAAGCCAACGCACCGTTGACCCGCTCACCATCGTTTATATGCAATCAAGTCACTGCCTGTTGGCCTATTGCCACTTGCGCCTCCATTTCCGTGCCTTCCGACTCGACCGGATGCGCAACCTCGCCCTAACCGGGGCAAGCTTCCGCCCCAATCGCGTCGCCATGCTGCGTGATTGCCTTGCGCATATGCAGGCCCAAAACCCGTCCTGATCCGTTTCGACCTAATCCCTGAAACAATGCCCAACGAAACGCTTTAAGCAATTCCTCGCCATCAATGCTTTCTGTCTGATCAGAATCACGTTAGCATTGCCGATGAATCATTCTTAAAGAAATGGATCGAGCAATGCGTATAGGTTTTCTTGTTTCTACAATTTTTGGCATTTTTATCACCACTGCGGCCCACGCGGCCCCTATCGAGGTCTCTTTGCGCCCCGTATTGCGGCCAGCGGCGCAACCAGCAGCAGAATCGGCACAAAACACAAGTGTCGTTCTTGCCTCGACCGCGACGCCGGTCCTATTGCGCCCGCAATCGCGCCCCACCACGCTTAACACCCAACCGCCTGCCAAAGTTATTGAGGCAGGCACCGCAAACCTCGCCTTCAAACGCTGGATCACGGATTTTCGCAAACGCGCCGTGGCCGCCGGAATTTCCGGCAAAGTGTTCGACCGTGCGTTTCGCGGCGTGCGCTACAATACCTACGTGATCCAGAAAGACCGCAACCAGTCGGAATTTACCAAACAAATCTGGGATTACCTCGATAGCGCCGCCTCCCCTGTGCGGGTCAAAAACGGCCAATCCGCGCTGCGCAAACACGCTCGTATTCTCGCCCAAATCGAACAGCGCTATAAAGTCGACAAAGAAATCGTGGCCGCCATTTGGGGATTGGAAAGCGCTTACGGTGCCTCGCGCGGCAAAACCCCGCTTATCGAAGCATTGGCCACCCTCGCTTATGATGGCCGTCGCGGGCGGTTCTTTGAATCACAACTCCTCGCCGCCCTGAAAATCATTCAATCGGGCGATGTCGCCCCGCTCAACATGACCGGAAGCTGGGCCGGGGCCATGGGCCACACCCAATTTATTCCCACGTCCTACCTTGCCTTCGCAGTTGATTTCACCGGCGATGGCAAACGCGATATCTGGTCCAACAATCCCGCCGATGCGCTGGCCTCCACCGCTGCATACCTTGCGCGCTTTGGCTGGAAACTTGGCCAACCATGGGGGGTGGAGGTCCGCCTGCCGCGCGATTTCAACCACGCATTGGCCGCGCGCAACAACAAGAAATCACCCTCGGCATGGGCGACGATGGGCGTGCGCGATATCCGTGGCAAACCCGTGCCAAATCATGGCAACGCCTCGATCCTGCTGCCCGCCGGTGCGCAGGGCGCCGCCTTCATGATCTTTGATAATTTTGCAGTCATCGAAAAATACAACAAGGCCGACGCCTATGTAATCGGTGTTGGGCATCTCGCCGACCGCCTCGCCGGTGGTCCCGAAATTCAGGCCTCGTGGCCGCGCGGTTATGCGCCCCTGTCGTTCACCGAGAAAAAGGAGATGCAACGCCGCCTGCGCCGTAAGGGATTCGAGATGGAAAAAATCGACGGCATAATCGGCCCTAACACTATCAATGCCATTCGCGCCTATCAAGAATCGGTCGGGATTACCCCTGACGGTTTCCCTTCGCAAGAATTGCTGGCCCATCTAAAAAAACCGAGACGTTAAATGAACACTCCAAAACACCAAGTCCTTTGGAAATTCATCGCTCTGCTGGCGGTCCTGATCGGCTATTTCGCCTATCTAAGCCTACAATTCGACCTGATGACCGGCGGAATTGCCGCGGCCCTGACCTGGAGCTTTTTTGTGCTCTGCACCCCCATTGCCGACGCCGGTTTCCTGCTCGATTTTCCGCTACGCGTGTTGTTCGGCATCCGCATGATTCTGTCGGAAATCGCGGTTTGGACCATTGCAATCCTGTTGAACCTCTCGGTGTTGTTTATGGCGCCGGAATTCTATGAAACCACAATTATCACCCGTCTTTTGCACCAAATCCTGACGACACCTTATCCCTATTGGGCGATTATCCTGCTCTCTGTTTCGGGCACGTTTTTGTCAATTCGGTTTGGTGATGAATTGATGGATGTCGTGCATCACAAAGATCGTGATTTCTTTCACTCGAACCATTTTAAACACGAGGTCATCGTGGTTTTGTTCTTTGTTCTGGTGTTGTTCGGGTATTATGAATTGATCGCATCATTGGGCCTGTCGGACACAATATAGGGGCAAGTCCAAAAGAATTTTTGGCCTCCGGCGGGGATATTTGGACGAAAAAGAAACCCGGAAGCGAATTTTAAATCCGGTCTTTGAAAGCCGCCAGAACACTTTGGTAAACATCCCGCTTGAACGGCACGATGCTATCCACCAGATCCGCAGGGTCGAGCCATTTCCATTGGGAAAATTCGGCATGTTCGGTGGCGATATTCACCTGATCATCGTGGCCCTGATAGCGCAGCAAGAACCATTTTTGTTCCTGCCCGCGAAATCGGCCTTTCCATATTTTCGGAACCAATTCATGGGGTAAATCATAATGCACCCAATCTTTGGTTTCGTCTTCCACCGTGACCAGATCAGCGGACACCCCGGCTTCTTCCATCAATTCGCGCAGGGCCGCATCGCGAGGTGCTTCGCCTTTTTCAATGCCGCCCTGGGGCATCTGCCACGCTGCATTGATGCTATCAAAGCGTTGGCCGACAAACACATGCCCATTCTTGTTCACCAACATCACACCAACACAAGGACGATACGGCAGGTTTTCGATTTCTTCAGGGGTCATGGGGTATTCTGCCTTTTATCACTAGCGCGAACTGCGCCCCCTAGCAAAGGGGGCGCTCAAGAAACAAGCGGCGCGCTTGCGCGCCTCCGCTGGATCAGTCTAATTTTTAGGGGCCAACGCTGACAGACCTTTCAGAATATCCAATGCGTAAGACAGTTGGAAATCCTCATCGCGAAGTTTGGCCGCTTCTTCTTCACGCTCACGATCTTCGCGGATCTGGCGAATTTCGTCTTCGGTCAGGCTATCATTGCTCAACGTGCCACGCAGATCCGCTTCAGTGCGAAAATTGCGCCTTGGCGTTTCCGCTTCTTCCTCGGACTCCGGCCGCCGGCGCGGTTGTTCCACCACAATATTCGGCGTCACTCCAAGGTTCTGGATCGAGCGCCCCGACGGCGTGTAATATCGCGCTGTCGTAAGACGCATCGCCCCGTTTCCACGCAATGGCATCACCGTCTGAACCGACCCTTTGCCGAAGCTTTTGGTGCCAACGACAATTGCGCGGCGATGATCCTGAAGCGCCCCTGCCACAATTTCAGAAGCCGACGCAGATCCGCCATTGATCAACACAACAAGCGGCTTGCCCTCGGCCAAATCCCCCGGCGTCGCATTAAACCGGTCACCGTCCGCCGGATTACGCCCGCGCGTTGAAACGATTTCGCCTTCTTCCAGAAATGCATCCGAAACCCGGATCGCCTGTGTCAAAAGTCCGCCCGGATTGTTACGCAAATCAAGAATAAACCCGTTGATGTTTTCCATTCCACCGGCTTCTTCGACCTGTTTTTTCAACCCATCCGTCATGTTAAGAGTGGTTTGGTCATTAAACGTCGTCACCCGCAAAACCACAGTATCCCCCTCGGTGCGCACCCGCGCCGCGGTGAGTTTGATAATGTCGCGAATGATCGAAATATCAAACGGCTCCGGCTCGCTTTCGCGCACTACGGTGATGATAATCTCGCTGCCCACCGGCCCGCGCATCAAGGATACCGCCTCGTCCAAGGCCAGCCCGAGAATGTTTTCACCATCTACATGTGTGATGAAATCGCCCGATTCGACACCGGCGGCATCCGCAGGCGTGCCATCAATCGGCGACACCACTTTGACGAAACCTTCTTCTTGCGTCACTTCGATCCCGAGCCCGCCAAATTCTCCGCGCGTCTGCACTTGCATCGCCTCGGCATCTTCCGGCGGCAAATACGAAGAATGTGGATCAAGCGAGGTCAACATTCCGTTAATCGCCGCTTCAATCAAATCCGCCTCATCAACATCTTCCACATATTGCGCGCGAATTCGCTCAAAAATATCGCCGAACAGATCAAGTTGCTCATAGACATTTGTGGATTTCGCGGCTTCCTGTGCCAATAACGGCGCGGCGATTTGTGTGGTTACAATAACCCCGGCCAATGTGCCGCCAAGTGCGGCCATGACGAACTTCTTCATACTTATCCATCCTCTGGTGTTTTGAACCACGTTTCCGGGTCCACCGGGGTATTCCCCTGCCTTACCTCAATATAGAGCGTTTCTGAGCGCTCATTTCCAGTGGCAATTGCACTCACTTGCTGCACAATCGCGCCTATTTCCGCCTCTTGACCACCCATCAATCCGATTGGTGCGCCCGAAGGCAAAACTTCGCCTATGTTCCCGTATACAACATCCAGACCGGCAATCACCAACAACATGTCGGATTGTGGCTCAAGGATCATCACATTTCCGTAGTCGAGGAGTGGGCCCCGATACCGGATCGTTGCCGCCGCCGGTGTGGTGACCAACGCGCGCGGCCGTGTCACCATCACGATACCCGGCCGTCTGATCCCTGCCGCATCCGCCTCGCCGGCGCGATACAGTATCCGCCCCTGCACCGGCAGAACCAGATTTCCCAACCGATGCGAAATATTCGGCAAACTGCCTGCGATCTCGTTATCGGCAATTTCGCTCAACCCGCTGGCAAATCCCTCAAGCGTTTCTGTCGACGCAATCAAAATTCCTGTTTTCACCGCATTTTCGGTAAACCGACGCGGCAGATCCACCCGATCCGCCACCGCTTGCGACAGGGCCGCCCGCGCCTCTTGCACCCCGTTCAACCCTTTTTGCAACGTCGCCACAGCGCCCTGCTGAAGTTGCCGTAGCGTGGTTACCTCATCAAGTTTTGCCCGCAATTCATCCGCTTTTCGGGTCAAAGCAGGCGCCACATCTGCCAAAATCATCCCCGCCCGCGCGGTGCCCATCGGCCCATCGGGGTGCAACAACATCACCGGCGTTGGCGTCCGTTCAAGCCCCTGCAACACACCCAGAAGCTGGGCAATCTCCCCCTCTCGCGCCTGTAATTCCCGCAAAATCCTCTGCTCGCGAATCGACGCCCGCCGCAACCCCTCGCGCATCGCCCCAAGACCGTCCTCATAGGCCCGCAATGTCTCGGTCAGCGCCTTTACCCGATCGCGCGCCCCTTTGGCGTTGCCAAGAGACAGCGCCGCCTGATCAAGCCGTTCAGCGGCTGCGCGCGCATCTTGCGCATAATCTGTCTGCACACCAGACGGCGCACCGGATTGCACACCCGATTGCGCAAAAACGGTCGACCCAAAAAATGTTAAAAAGAGAACCGCCCAGCGCATCATTTGATCAAACTCTTTCCGGTCATTTCAGGCGGCAACGGCAGCCCCATCAAATCAAGCAGCGTCGGCGCCAGATCCGACAACCGGCCCTCGCGCAACACCGCCCCCTGCGGGCCCCCGACCAAAATCACCGGCACCGGATTGGTGGTGTGCGCGGTATGTGGCCCGCCGGTATCGGGATCAACCATGGTTTCACAATTACCGTGATCCGCCGTGACAATCATCGCGCCCCCCGCCGACTCAAGCGCCGTAATCACCCGTCCCAATCCCTGATCAACCGCCTCACAGGCCTTCATCGCTGCCGCAATATCGCCGGTATGGCCAACCATATCCGGATTGGCAAAATTGGTCACAATCAAATCATATCCGTCCTTGATCGCCCCGACAAAGGCATCGGTCACTTCCGCCGCCGACATCTCGGGCTGCAAATCATAGGTCGCCACTTTCGGCGATTGCGCCATATACCGGTCTTCCCCGTTTTCCGGTGCTTCCTTGCCCCCGTTCAGGAAAAACGTCACATGCGGATATTTTTCGGTTTCGGCACACCGAAACTGCCGCAAGCCCTGCTTGGCCACCCATTCACCAATCGTGTTCACAATCGGTTTTTTGGGAAAAACAGTCTTGATATAGGCGTTATGCGCATCAGAATACCCAACCATACCCAAAAATGCCGCCAACTCGGGTCGCTTTCCGGTTTCAAAGGCGTCAAATCCCGGTTGCCCAATCGCTGCAAGAATTTCGCGCGCGCGGTCAGCCCGAAAATTGAGACAAAACACCCCGTCGCCGTCCTGCACTCCTGCGTAATCCCCGATCACGCTGGCCTTGATGAACTCGTCACTCTCGCCGCGTGCATATCCGGCCTCGATTGCTGCGCGCGCGCTGTCTATCGTCAAACCCTGGCCGTTGATCATCGCGTGATAGGCCGCGCCTACCCGCTGCCAACGATTGTCACGATCCATCGCATAATACCGGCCGGTTAACGTCCCGATGCGCGCATTATCGGGCATCGCCGCCACAAGTGTCTCGATAAACCCGAGCGCCGATTTCGGCGCCACATCACGCCCGTCGGTCATCGCATGAAGCACCACAGGAACCCCCGCATCGGTCACCGCTTTGATCGCCGCTATGATATGGCTTAGATGCCCATGCACCCCGCCATCCGACACCAACCCCATAAGGTGGGCCACGCCACCGCTCGCCTTGAGCGTTTTGACAAAAGCAACAAGTTCGCCGTTCCGCGCAAAACTCCCGTCCTCGATCGCAAGATCGATCTGCCCCAAATCCATCGCCACCACACGACCGGCGCCGATGTTGGTATGTCCAACCTCGGAATTACCCATTTGTCCAGCCGGTAGCCCGACATCATTGCCATGGGTGATCAATTGATTGTGCGGGCACTCGGCCCAAATTCGATCAAAAACCGGTGTATCGGCCATCGCTGGCGCATTGTTCGCGCGCTCGGCCCGCAATCCCCAGCCATCTAGAATACAAAGAACAACGGGTTTTGGTGCGCTCATAGCGGCCTCCTGAATACTTGTGCATCTTGTAAGACCTCAGCACTCTCATCACCACCGATTTCTTTTTCGCCTAAATATCCCCGCCGGAGGCATAGAAACTCTTCTGGAATACCCAAAGAGATTCTATGCCTCCGGCGGGGATATTTAGGCGAAAAAGAAACTAGGTGCGATGGTAAGAGGCACCAGCGAGAATCGACGCGGCGCGTTATATTTGCTCGCTTAACATCACCCGCACCAACATATGCGGCCAGACCATTTTCCCAAAAGACAGCTTATAGTCGGCGCGCGCGCGCAATTCGGGCGCAATGCCATCGGCACCCCCGGTAATAAAGGCCACGTCGCCGCGTCCAGTATCGCGCCATCCAGCCAATAGATTGCCAAATTCCGGTGAGGTGATCACTTTACCGCGTTCATCCAGCGCACAGATCACCGCGCCCTTGGGGATCACCCGCTGCAACAGGGCGGCTTCGGCTTTCATACCGCCGCCCTTTTTGTCTTCGACTTCGTGCAGGGTTGCCGGTCCAAGACCCAGCGCACGCCCGCTGCGATCAAACCGCAGCAGATAATCATCAATCAGTGCCTTTTCCGGGCCAGCCCGCAAGCGCCCCACAGCACAGATATGAACCCGCATCAGACCTCTGCGGGATCACCCGCCGCCAGCCACAGTTTTTCCAATTGGTAGAATTCGCGCACTTCGGGGCGGAACACATGCACAATCACATCGCCGGCATCAACCAACACCCAGTCGCCGGAATCCTTGCCTTCGACTTTGGCCAAAACGCCAGTATCCGCCTTGAGAGTATCCGCAAGATGCTGCGCAATCGCGCCCACTTGACGGGATGACCGACCGGTGCAAATCACCATATAGTCGCCAATAGACGTCTTGCCGCGCAGATCGACCTGCACGATTTCCTCGGCTTTATCATCATTGAGAGACGATAGAACACGCGCCAGCAAATCCTCGCTGGTCAGGTTTTCCAGGGCCGCCATTATTGGCGCACCTTGGTTGGCGGCGTTGGCCGCTTCAACATTAAGAGACAGGACATTGTCCTCCGATCAAACGCGCCGACAGAACCCTGACGCTGGGCATGTATTCCAGAAATAACAAGCAAGGGTTGATAATTCAATGACGCCTTGATGCGAATCGTTGAAACCATCGCGCGGTATCTGCCCTAGAACCCCGCTCAGGTCAATTCCTTGCGCAGATTTGCGCAATATTGCCGCATGATCGCCGTGCGTTTTTGCGCAAGGATCCGCCCCGCATCCGTCGTCATGGTTTTCTCCAACCCGAAAATCTTGGTTTCGAAATGATCAATCGCAAAACGGGTGTCATCAATCGCGCGCCGCTCCGCCCACGGATCATCGGCATCAAACAACTGCCGCCCCAACGCCCCCGCGATATACATCATGCGTGCAATCCCCACCGCGCCCAGCGCATCAATCCGGTCGGCGTCCTGCAATATCCGCGCTTCAAGGGTGGTGGGCGTAATATCTGCCGCAAAACTATGCGCCTCAATCGCGTGAAATACATCCGGTAATTTCGCGACCGGAAACCCGTCCCCACGTAGAAATTCAACGGAAAATTCCGCCGACATCCTTGACGCGCGCGCCCGATCCGGTGAATCCTTGGGCAGGTTAATCACATCATGCAAAAACGCCGCCGCCCGCAATACATCGCGATCACCTTCGCCTTCCCGATCCGCAATCCAACAACAATTTCTCCAAACCCGCCGCAAATGTCCGAGGTCATGCGACCCGTCCGCCTGTGCGCCCCTTTCCGACAACACCACCGCTTCGTAAACTGCCTGCTTAGGCACCCTCGCCCTCCAGAATTTTCACCTCACGCTGCGGGAACGGGATCGAAATGCCGTTCTCCTGAAACGCATCCCAGAGCGCAAGATACACATTGCCGCGAATATTGGTCAAACCACCGGTTGGATCCTTGATCCAGAACCGCAGGATATAATCCACCGAACTATCGCCAAACCCGACAATATGACACACCGGCGCCTTGATATCCAAAACCCTGTCCACCGACGCCGCCGCAGCGCGCGCAATCGCCCGCACCCTATGCGGATCATCGCCATACGCCGTGCCAAAGAAAATATCGAGGCGCACAAAATCATTGGAATGGGACCAGTTCACCACCTGATTGGTGATCAGATCCTCGTTCGGAATCAAAAACTCCTTGCCGTCCCGCGTCACCACCGATGCATAGCGCGCGCCCAATGTATTGATCCACCCAAAGGTCTCGCCAAGTGAAATCACATCCCCCGGTTTGATCGACTTGTCCAACAGGATAATCACCCCTGACACCAGATTGGACACGACTTTTTGCAAACCGAACCCAAGTCCGAGACCAATCGCCCCCGACAAAAATGCCAACCCCGTGAGGTCAAACCCGACAACCTGCAAGCCAAAGAAAAACGCCACCCCATAAAGAGTGACTTGTAAAAACTTGACCACCAACACCTGCATGGATGGCGAAATATCGGGATTATTGCGCACACTCGTCGTGCCGGCTTTGGATATGAACCGTGCCACGGCAAACATCGTGCCCAAAATCACGGTCGTCTCCAGCACCACCCAAAGCGACAGATGCAATTCACCGACATCAATCGCCGCTTGATCCAGAAGCTGCCGCGCTTCTTCGGAAAACCCGAGCGTTGAAACCGTCACCCAAATCCAACCGCCATAGCGCACGATTGTTCGCAAAAACCGGTTATTGATAAGACGCGACAGGATCGCAATCACCAGCCATGCCAACGCCAATTCGGCCACAACCGAGATGAAATAGGATCGGCTGGGCCACGTTACTTCGCGCATAACCGACACGATCACCCACGACAAAATCACAAATATGATCAACGTGATCCTTCGATGCAACAACACCAGAAACCGCATCCGCCATTTGGGCCACCCTTCGCGGCTCCGCATCCATGCGTGCAATCGCGGGGCCACAAAATACCCGATGACATAGGCAAGCACGATCAAACCAACGACGATTGCCACCTGATAGGCATTCCATGGCCGCATCAACCGGGTCAAAAACGTCGCCCCCTGATCCACAAGATCAAGCGCAATATCCTGAGCACCCTGCGTTGCTTCGGGAACGGGGGCAGGTGCAACGACACCCTCGACCGGCTCTGTAATTGCGTCTAGTGGTTCCATTCGCGCCCCTGTTGCTTGTCAAATTGTTGCACGGTCGCGCCCCGCCGATCAAGATAAATCGCCCCCTTGTTTGAATCGTCCAAGCCCTGTATTCCACCCCTATGAAACAGGCTCCGATGAAACGCATATTCGATATCGACGACCGTGCACGCCTGCGCGAACGTTTCTATGGTATGGCCCAATCCATTCTGGCGATGCTCTGACCACCGCCCCCGTTTCGTTTTTCCCCATACAAACCAATCGCGAGTAAACCCAATGACCGCTACAACTCTTTATGACAAAATCTGGGATGCCCATCTGGTGTCGACCGATGCCGATGGCACTTCCCTGCTCTATATCGACCGCCATTTGGTCCACGAAGTGACCTCACCACAGGCCTTTGAGGGGCTGCGGGATGCCGGTCGCACCGTCCATGCGCCGGATAAAACCATCGCCGTGCCCGATCATAACGTGCCCACCACGCTTGATCGCAACAGCGGCATCGTCGAAAATGAAGAATCCCGTATCCAACTCGAGGCGCTTGATAAAAACGCCCGCGATTTCGGCATCCATTACTATCCCGTTGATGATGTCCGTCAGGGCATCGTGCATATCGTCGGTCCCGAACAAGGTTGGACATTGCCGGGCATGACCGTTGTTTGCGGCGATAGCCATACCGCCACGCATGGGGCCTTTGGTGCGCTTGCCCACGGCATCGGCACCTCCGAGGTCGAACATGTGTTGGCCACCCAAACCCTGATTCAAACCAAATCCAAAAACATGAAGGTCGAAATCACCGGCCAATTGCGCGACGGCGTCACCGCCAAAGACGTGACCATGGCCGTTATCGGGGCCACCGGCACCGCGGGCGGCACCGGCTACGTCATTGAATATTGCGGTCAGGTGATCCGCGATATGTCGATGGAAGGGCGCATGACCGTCTGCAATATGGCAATCGAAGGCGGCGCGCGTGCCGGCCTGATCGCGCCGGACCAAACCACATTCGACTATGTCATGGGCCTCCCCCACGCGCCAAAAGGCGCGGCATGGGAACAGGCAATGCTGTGGTGGAAAACCCTCACCACCGATGACGGTGCGGTATTTGACGAGGTTCTGGTAATCAAAGGCGAAGACATCGCCCCGCTCGTCACTTGGGGCACCTCCCCCGAAGACGTCCTGCCGATCACCGCAACCGTGCCTGCCCCGTCCGATTTCACCGGCGGCAAAATCGACGCCGTGGAACGCTCGCTTGACTATATGGGCCTGACTGCGGGTCAAAACCTGACCGACATCAAAATCGACGTCGTGTTCATCGGGTCCTGCACCAATGGCCGCATCGAAGATCTGCGCGCCGCTGCCAAAATCCTTGATGGCCAGAAAATCAAATCCGGCGTGCGCACCCTGATCGTGCCCGGGTCCGGCCTCGTGCGTGCGCAGGCCGAAGAAGAAGGTCTTGATAAAATCTTTCTTGATGCCGGTGCCGAATGGCGGCTTGCCGGATGTTCCATGTGCCTTGCGATGAACCCCGATTATCTTGAACCGGGCGAACGCTGCGCCGCCACATCAAACCGAAATTTCGAGGGCCGCCAAGGTCGCGGAGGCCGCACCCACCTGATGTCCCCCGCCATGGCCGCCGCCGCCGCCATCAATGGCCATCTGACCGATGTGCGCGAGATGATGAACAGTTAACGGGCTGCGCGGATAACATATGCACGTCATACATACGTTATCCATACGTGAACCATACGCCGCTTTTACGGCACAAAGGACAAGATATAGACCATGGATAAATTCGAAAAACTAAGCGGCACCGCCGCCCCGATGCCCCTGATCAACATCGACACCGATATGATCATTCCTAAATTGTTTCTCAAAACCATCAAACGGTCCGGCCTCGGGGTGAACCTGTTTGACGAGATGCGCTATGATGACGACCGCAATGAAATTCCTGATTTCGTGCTCAACAAACCGGCGTATCGCGATGCCAAAATCATCGTGGCCGGTGACAACTTCGGCTGCGGATCATCGCGCGAACATGCGCCGTGGGCGATCAAGGACTTTGGCATCTCCTGCGTGATTTCCACAAGTTTCGCCGATATTTTCTTTAATAACTGCTTTAAAAACGGGATTTTGCCGATTATTCTGCCCAAGGAACAGGTTGATATCCTTATGGAAGATGCGCAAAATGGCGCCAACGCCCGTATTGAAATTGACCTCGCCGCCCAAACCATCACGTCGGCCGATGGCAAGGTGATTTCGTTTGAGGTCGACGCCTTTAAAAAGCAATGCCTGCTCGAAGGTCTTGACGATATTGGCCTGACTTTGAAAAAATCCTCGGCCATTGATGCCTTTGAATCTGCGGCCGCAACTGCGCGCCCTTGGGTATAACTTAGGTCTAGCCCGAATTATTCATGAAGCGGCGTAAATCGTTTGGCGGGCGTAGATCAAGCTGTTGAAATGTCGTATGATTTTGGTGTTGAACAAGATCATTCACCTCCAGCAGAAAATCCAGCCCGCCATGAACGACGATACACT
>JAUZRV010000209.1 GCA_030950105.1 Rhodobacterales bacterium
GGACGTGACAATGGGTGAAGACCGCTACACGAACCGCTCAGACCATGCTCCGAGAAACATTTTCTCCCTCACCAGCGCCGCTATCACCCTACTCAAACGCATCGCAAAATCACCAACCAGGGCGATTGAACTCGTACAGGATAACCGCGCAAAGGCAGTCGAGATCATCGCCGCAGAACGATAATCCCACTTTCTCTGAATCACCCTGCGGCCGGATGGATCGTGTCGGTTTTGATTTGCGTCATTGTGTTCTCCCAGTGGTGCAATTGGTCTGTTTTCCAAATACGGGGGACTTTTTTGATCAAATGCATTTAGCTGCTTTTGATTTCACCCCCCTGATAGAAACCATTCGGCACAATAAACGCAGTCACGTCAATGATTGGTTTCGCCATTTCAACGTCTAAAAGCGACATTTTTGAAATTCAAATACGACATTACCTGAAAACCCTGCCGAATGGCACGAGAGGCGGACGTGATCGGGCGTTTATAAAACGGACTGTGTGAACCCGGTTTTTGGTCCCTAGCCGGTAGGTGTTTTTTTGATCTGCTGTTTCCGAGGTTTGGCGGATATTTATGCGCGGCATAGGGAAGCGGGTGTTTGCTCGTCTTGCCAAAATCTTAAAAAACAACCCTTTATGCGCGCGTATTGTGAATGGCATGCCAGTCTTTCATTTTCGACCGGAACCAACTGCGCTGACGTTTGGCGAACTGGCGGGTGGCAATTGTTGCCAATTCGCTTGCGTTCTCTAGTGATAATTCACCTTTGAGAACGGCGATTAGTTGCGGCGCACCGATGACTTTGGCCGAAAGCAGCGCTGGGTTCCAACTTGATAAATTGGATTGGGCTTCGTCCAGAGCACCATTGGCGATCATCTGATCAAATCGTTGTGCAATGCGCGCATTGAGCCAGTCTTTGTCCACATCAAAGACCAGACAGGCACAGGCATCAGCGGGCAAAATCGGCGCCGGTGTTGCATCCTGCCACGCGGCGAGACCGATGCCGGTGGTTTCCAGAACTTCCCATGCCCGTTGAATACGCACCGGATTCTGGATATCAATACGGGCGCGGGTTTGCGGGTCGAGCGCTTGCAGAAGCGATTCTATTCCGTCGTCGTTGATGCGCTGCGTGCTTTGGTCACGCACCTGTGGTGGCGTTTGCGGAATTTCGGCCAAGCCTTTGGTAAGGGCGTTGAAATAGAGACCGGTCCCGCCAACAATAATCGGGCGCACCCCCGACAACAGCGGCGTGATGTCGCGCAACCATTGGCCAACCGAATATGCGGTATCACCGCGAACATGCCCATAAAGGGCGTGGGCGGTTGCCCTCTCGTCCGCTGGCGAGGGGCGGGCGGTCAGAATACGCCAGTTGTCATAAACCTGTATGGCATCGGCATTGATAATCAGGCCGCCGTGTTTTTGTGCAATGTCCATCGCCAACGCCGATTTGCCCGAGGCGGTAGGCCCTGCGATCAACACAGGCCGGTCCGCGGGTATATCGGGCAATTGATCGTAAAACGGGCTCATGGGCACGGATTATAACGTGTCGGGCCAAACTTCGAGGTGGAAATTGCCCGCAATTGCGGAAAAATCGGGTCTGCGGCCAATGGTGCATTGAACTGCGCCCCGAATTGGGACATTTTGCGCACAAATCACCAGTTTAATGGAGCCTCCATGCCAGACGCAGAATCCACCGCCACAGAGATCGTCCCCTCGAAACCTTCTTTCAAGAGGGTGATGTTAAAAATTTCGGGAGAGGCGCTTATGGGGGATCAGGGTTTTGGCCTGCATCCGCCGACGGTGGAACGTATAGCAGCCGAAGTCAAAACCGTGCATGATATGGGGGTTGAAATCTGCATGGTGATCGGCGGCGGCAATATTTTTCGCGGTTTGCAAGGGTCGGCCCAGGGGATGGAGCGCACCACCGCCGATTATATGGGGATGTTGGCCACTGTGATGAATGCGCTGGCCATGCAAAGCGCATTGGAAGGGCTGGGTGTGTTTACCCGCGTGATTAGCGCGATTCCGATGGATCAGGTGTGTGAACCCTATATTCGCCGTCGTGCAGTGCGCCATCTTGAAAAGGCGCGGGTCTGTATTTTTGCCGCCGGCACCGGAAACCCGTATTTCACCACCGATACTGCCGCCACATTGCGCGCCAATGAAATGGCCTGCGAGGCGATCTTCAAAGGCACCAAAGTGGACGGGGTTTATGACAAAGACCCTGAAAAACATGCCGATGCAGTGCGCTATGACCGGGTGAGCTATGACGAGGTTCTGGCCAAACGCCTTGGCGTGATGGATGCCAGCGCGATTGCGCTTGCGCGGGACAATAACAAGCCGATTATCGTATTTTCCCTCGACGAGCCGGGCGGTTTCAAGGGGATTTTGGCCGGTGAAGGCACCTATACCACTGTGCATGGTTAACACTATCGTTATACTTGCGCATAATACAGTCGACGAGAGAGAGCAAAAACATGTCCGAAGAAGATTTTGAGATAGACACAGACGATCTTGGCCGCCGCATGGAAGGCGCTATGACATCGTTGAAAACCGAATTTGCGTCTTTGCGCACCGGGCGCGCCTCGGCGAGTATGCTCGAGCCGGTGATGGTCGAGGCCTATGGCCAACGCACGCCGATCAATCAGGTGGGCACGGTGAATGTGCCGGAACCACGCATGGTGACCATCAATGTATGGGATAAATCCATGGTGGGGGCCGTTGAAAAAGCGATTATGAACAGTGGTTTGGGGATTAATCCGCAAACCAATGGCACCATTATCATGCTACCTATCCCTGAGTTGAACGAAGAGCGGCGCACCGAATTGGCGCGGGTTGCGGGGAAATATTCGGAAAACGCAAAAGTGGCGATTCGCAATGTGCGGCGCGACGGCATGGACCAGCTCAAGAAGGCCAAGGCCGATGGTATGTCAGAAGATGATCACAAAATCTGGACCGATGAAGTGCAGGGCATTACCGACAAATATGTGGCAGCCGTCGATGCGGCACTTGAAGCCAAACAAGCCGAGATCATGCAGGTTTAATGGCCAAATCCGATAAAAAATCGGGTGAGGGCGCAGGTCCACACCATGTCGCCATTATAATGGATGGCAATGGACGCTGGGCGCAGGCCCGCGGACGACCGCGCTTGTTTGGCCATCATGCGGGTGCCAAAAGGGTGCGCGAAATTGTTGAGGCCTGTCCCGATCTCGGGGTGAAATATCTGACGATATTTGCGTTTTCAACGGAAAACTGGAAGCGCACGCAGCTTGAGGTCGCCGGTTTGATGAGCTTGTTTCGGCGCTATATAACCAAAGAAGCGCGGGATTTGTTTGCGCGCGGGGTGCGGGTCCGGTTTATCGGGGATCGTGTGCGATTGGACAAGAAGCTGGTCAAATTGATGGATGAACTGGAAGTCATGACCGAAAAAAATGACCGGGTGCATCTTACGATTGCGTTGAATTATGGTGGGCGGGACGAGGTGGCGCGGGCGACCAAACGATTGGCACAAGACGTGGCATCGGGCCTATTGGATCCGGAAAAAGTGGATGAAGAAACGCTTCCAAGGTATTTGGATACTTATGTTTTACCGGATCCTGATCTGGTTATCCGGACCAGTGGCGAGGCGCGGATATCCAATTTCCTGCTTTGGCAATCCGCCTATGCCGAATATGAATTTATAGATACATTGTGGCCTGATTTCAGTCGAGACGTGTTTGCCAGACTGGTGGCAAAATTCGGCGCCAAAGATCGCCGGTATGGTGGTGCGGTTGACGAGATCGTCATATGAAAACCGTAGAGGCGAACGCGGGCAAGTGGGGCGATTTTCTGCCACGGTTGATTTCGGCGATTGTGATGGTTGTTGTCGGGGCTGCGGCGCTCTGGGCCGGTGGTTTGTGGTTTAACATTCTGGTTTTGGCCATTGTGGGGTTGATGCTCTGGGAATTGGTGCGCATGGGCGCGCCGGAAAAACCTGCTGCGGCCTATCAATCCGGGTTGCTCGGGGGCGGGGCATTGGCGGCGTTGCTGGTTTTGCCGGGGGTGTTTATGGCACCGATATTGATTGCCGCGATTTTGGTTGTGGCCGGGGCAAGTGATGCGCCCAAACGCTGGGTCATGCCGTTCTCCGCGGCAATCCTGCTTGCCGGGCTATCGCTTATTCAACTGCGATCAAGCGGTATTTCGTTGATCGTATTGGTGATTGGCATTGTGGTTGCGACCGATATTGCCGGCTACCTTGCGGGGCGCATTTTTGGCGGACCAAAATTCTGGCCACGCTTTAGCCCCAAGAAGACGTGGTCGGGCACCATAGCGGGATGGATCTGTGCCGGTTTGATAAGCGGCTGGTTTGTTGTTCAATATGACCTGCCGCTATTCTGGGCGATGGGCGGGGTTTTGATGTCGTTGGCGTCGCAATTGGGCGACATCGCCGAAAGCGCGTATAAGCGCAAAACCGGGGTTAAAGACAGCTCGAACCTGATTCCGGGCCACGGCGGGGTGATGGACCGCTTTGATGGCATGTTGGCGGCGGCGTTGCTTGCCGGTGGATTGATGGTGGTGGTGAAAATCACAACGGTGGTCCCCGTATGAGGCGGATCTCGATTTTCGGCGCGACCGGATCAATCGGGCAAAATACGCTTGATCTGATCAAACGTGCCCCCGATGAATATGAGGTTGTGGCGCTCACCGGCGGGCAAAATATTGCGCAACTGGCGCGCGATGCCATTGATTTGCGCGCGCAAGTGGCGGTGACAGCCGATGAAACGCGACTTGCGGAATTGCGCGCGGCCCTATCGGGAACTGGTGTCGCAGCGCAAGCGGGGGAAAACGCGTTAATTGCGGCGGCAGAGCGTCCTGTGGATTGGGTAATGTCGGCGATTGTCGGGGCTGCGGGATTGGCGCCGGGGCTTAAGGCGCTTGAACAGGGCGCGACATTGGCGCTGGCCAACAAGGAATCACTGGTGACGGCAGGGCCATTGATACTTGCCACAGCCGCAGAAAATAGCGCGCGGATTTTGCCGGTTGATAGTGAACATTCGGCGGTGTTTCAGGCACTGGTTGGTGAAGATATCGCAGCGGTTGAACGTATTCTAATCACCGCATCGGGGGGCGCGTTTCGGGATTGGCCATTGGACGAATTGCCCAATGCGACGCTGGCGCAGGCATCGACCCATCCCAATTGGGACATGGGGCAGCGGATCACAATCGACAGCGCATCTATGTTTAACAAAGCCTTGGAATTAATTGAAACAAAAGAATACTTTGGTGTTGATCCTGCCAAAATAGAAGCGATAATCCACCCGCAATCCCTGGTGCATGCAATGGTCGGGTTTCGCGACGGCGCGTTGATGGCCCATATCGGTGCCTCGGATATGCGCCATGCGATTGGCTATGCGCTGCATTGGCCCGAACGGCGAGATCTGCCGGTAGAGCGTCTGGATTTGGCGCGCATCGGAACGTTGGATTTTGCCGCGCCGGACGAGGCACGGTATCCGGCGCTACGACTGGCGCGCGAAGTGATGGCAGCGGGCGGATTGTCGGGGGCGGTTTTTAACGCCGCCAAGGAACGCGCCCTTGATGAATTCATTGCGGGTAGGTTGCGGTTTACCGACATGGCGGTGGTGGTTGAACAGGTTTTAAACAAGATGTCACAGGAACATGACCTCAAAACGGCCGCAATCACCCTTGATAACGTGCGTGATGTGGACCATTTGGCCCGTATGCGTGCCGATGAAATGATCACAATAACCCGCGCGAACAACCAATAAGGATACCAGAGTTTTGGATATAATGGGAATTTTGCCCCAATTCGGGAATGTCATGTGGACATTGGCGGCTTTTGTTGTGGCGTTGTCGGTTATCGTCGCGGTGCATGAATACGGGCATTATATCGTGGCGCGCTGGTCGGGTATCCATGCCGATGTGTTTAGTCTCGGGTTTGGTCCGGTGGTGTATTCGCGCGTCGATAAACGGGGCACCAAGTGGCAAATCGCGGCAATTCCTCTGGGCGGTTATGTGAAATTCATGGGCGATGCCGATGCCGCGAGCGGCAAGGATGGCGAAGTGGCTTCGAGCCTAAGTGCCAAAGAATTGCGCCGGACCATGCACGGAGCGCCGCTGTGGGCGAGATTTGCAACGGTTTCTGCGGGGCCATTGTTCAATTTCATCCTGTCGATATTCATCTTTACCGGAATTTTCTGGTCGTCAGGTGTGGTGACATCCCCGCCGGTTATTGCCTCGCTTCATGCGCTGCCGTTTGAGGGAATTACATTAAAGCCGGGTGACAAACTGCTTGAAATCGAGGGACACGGTTATGAAGCAGAGGATATTTCGGAGTTCCTCGCGGCGCTAGAGCCTGCGGCGTTGATCACCTACACGGTTGAGAGGGACGGCCAAAAAATCGAGGCACAGGGACCGATGCCGTCACCCGCGATAATTACCTCGGTGGCGGTTGGGTCGGCGGGCGCGAAAAGCGGGCTTGTTGTCGGCGATGTTATTGTTTCGGCTGATGGAACCGACGTTTTCCGGTTTCAGGAATTGATCGGAATCGTGAGCGCGTCGGAAGGAAACCCTGTCGATCTTACGGTGTGGCGGGACAATGAATTTCTGGATTTTTCGATTGCTCCGACACGGCGCGATATTCCGCTGCCCGACAATAGTTTCGAGACGCGGTGGTTGATCGGTATTACCAACGGCCTGTTTTTTGAACCCACGACCGAACGGCAGTCGTTTACCACGGCGGTTTCTCTCGGGGTGGAACGCACCTATGATATTGCCGCGCTGAGTATTTCGGGCCTGTATCATATGGCGACACGCAAAATCAGCAGTTGCAATATGTCGGGACCGATTGGCATTGCCAAAGCGTCATCACAAATGGCAAGCGCGGGAATTGTGGCGTTTATCGGGTTTCTGGGCCTGTTGTCGACCGCGGTCGGGCTGTTCAACCTGTTTCCGGTGCCGGTTCTGGATGGCGGGCATCTGGTGTTTTTCGCTTATGAGGCGGTTGTCGGTAAACCGCCAAGCAATACTGCACTGCGGGTTATGATGACAGTCGGTTTGGTTCTGATCCTGTCACTGATGGCATTCGCGTTGAGCAATGATATACTTTGCCCATAGATCCGGGCGGGTAGCGCGTGTCATGATTTTGCCTTAATTGATCCCGAATACGGCCATATTCCAGCGTTAGAGTAAGGGCAACTCTAGCGTTAAATAGGTGGAATCATGCAAAACATTCAAAACGGATATCGCGGGCTGAGCCTTTTGTTCGATCTCAATTGGGACCGGATCATGTATTTGTTTGCGATTGCGGTAGCATTGACAGCCGGTGCCTATCTCGGCGGGCTATAAACCGCTCATATTTAGAGATAAAAACCATATATAGGCCAAATTAGGGCCTCACCCGCCATTTATGGTGTTTCTTGCTTTTGACAAGAGCGAACAATCCCGTTAGTCACTTCTTAATAGAATGTCTGACCAGGTTGCCAAATGACACATTATATCGAGGGTGAGGCCGCAGGCCAAACCGAGCTTAAATCAAAACTCCGCATATTTTTGACGGCGTTTTTTATCGCAATTACACTGGGCTTTGCCAGCATGCCGGATATGGCGCGCGCACAGACCTATCGGTTCTCCACTGTCCAAATTGACGGAAATCAGCGGATCGAGACGAGCACAATTCTGAATTATGCCGGAATTTCCAAAGGGGAAGCCATCAGCGCCGGGGCGCTGAATGATGCCTATCAGCGTATTCTTGGCAGTGGTTTGTTTGAAACGGTTACGATAGAACCGCGGGGCCGCAAGTTGGTGATCAAGGTGGTTGAATTCCCGACCATCAATCTTATCAGTTTTGAAGGCAACAAGCGGATCAAGGACGAACAGCTTCAGGGTTTTATTGAATCTGAATCGCGCCATGTTTTTAGCCCGACAGTGGCCGAACGTGATGCGTCGACAATTGCCGAAGCCTATAGCGCGAACGGGCGCATCGCGGCGCGGGTTACACCGCGGATTATCCGGCGCAACGACAATCGTGTCGATCTGGTTTTTGAAATTTTTGAAGGTGGCAATACCGAAGTTGAACGTATCGGTTTCGTCGGCAATAGCGCGTTTTCGGATCGCCGTTTGCGTCGGGTTTTGCAAAGTAAACAGGCCGGCCTGTTGCGGGCCTTGTTCAAGAAGGATACGTTTGTTGCCGACCGTGTTGAATTTGACAAACAGGTGTTGCGGGATTTCTATCTCTCGCGCGGCTATGTCGATTTCCGGACAACAAACGTAAATGCGGAACTCGCGCGCGAGCGGGACGGTTATTTTGTGACCTTTAATGTCCAGGAAGGGCAGCAATTCAAATTTGGCGAAATCACCACCGTTAGTGATATTGCCGAAGCCGATGCTGATGAATTTCAACAGGCGGTCAAAGTGCGCAGTGGCGGGATTTATTCGCCAGCACTGGTGGAAAATTCGATTGCGCGTCTGGAACGGCTGGCCATCAAGAAGGGCTTGCGATTTGTGCGCGTTGAACCGCGGATCACCCGAAATGACCGTGATCTGACGCTTGATATTGAATTTGCTCTGGTCAAGGGACCGCGTATTTTCGTTGAACGTATCGACATCGAAGGCAACGCGACCACTCTTGATCGTGTGGTGCGCGGGCAGTTCCGGATTGTCGAGGGTGACCCGTTTAATCCGCGTGAAATTCGCGAAAGCGCCGAACGTATTCGCGCGCTGGGTTTCTTTAGCAAAGCAGACGTAAATGCACGCGAAGGCAGCACGCCGGATCTTGTTGTGATTGATGTAAATGTGGAAGAAAAAACCACTGGGTCGTTGTCCTTTGGCGGAACTTACGGAACCACAGATGGATTTGGCATCGCGGTCAAGTTTAGCGAAGCCAATTTTCTGGGCCGTGGCCAAACCATCAATTTAACCGTGTCGGGTGCAAGTGAATCGCGGGAATATGCCTTTGGGTTCACCGAACCTGCGTTTCTGGGGCGGGACCTGTCGTTTAATCTGGATTTGGCGTATCGCGAAACAACGAACCTCAACGCGCTTTATGATACGGATCGTGGCAGTTTGAGCACGGGCCTTACGTTTCCAGTGAGCGACAATGGCCGATTTAGCGTTCATTATGGTTTGAATGCGACGAATATCTCCAATTACTCGGGCGCCGGCCTTCTTATTCCTGCCGAACAGGCACAGGGGCGTCTCTATGCGAGTGCCCTCGGGTATACATATTCGTTCGACAGCCGGCTGACGGGCCTTAACCGAAAAGCCGGTGTTCTGCTTCAGTTTGGCCAGGATTTTGGCGGTGTCGGCGGCGATACATCTTATATCAAAACCACGGCAAAAGCGGTTGCGCAGACCAAAATTTTCAATGACGAGGTGACTTTGCGTGCGAGCCTTGAAGGCGGGGCGTATAGCTTCAGGACCGGAACAAGCCGCGTCACGGACCGGTTTTTTCTTGGCGCAAACGTTATGCGCGGGTTTCTGCCGGATGGGATTGGCCCACGCGAATACAATGCTGGAAGCGGGGCCAACGATGCACTTGGTGGTAATTCCTATGCGGTAGCGCGGTTCGAGGCCGAATTTCCGCTTGGGATTCCCGAAGAATATGGCATCCGGGGCGGTGTTTTCTACGATATCGGGTCGGTCTGGGGGTTGGACAATACCAATGCCGATACGATTTACAACAATGCCACAGCGCGTCACGTCATCGGCTTGTCCCTGTTTTGGAAAACGCCCGTTGGGCCGTTGCGGTTCAACTGGACAAAGGCGTTGAGCAAAGAAGCATTTGACACCGAGCAAACATTCAATCTTACGCTTTCGACCGAGTTCTAAGCGTGCTTCGCGCGCGTTTTGAGGGGGATCCAGTGGTGAGGCGCACCCGCCAAAGACAGACGGTTTCGGGAAAATCCGCCGTTTTCGGGGCTGGTTTCGGGCGCGCAATTGGTATGTGTATTACGCTGGGATTGGCTGCTTTTCCAATACAACTTTCTGGGCAGAGCGCCCCGCAAGTCGAAGAAACGCAAAGCAATCAGGGGTCGTCCGATGTTTCGCGACGGGTCGAGGGGCCATTTATCGGCACGCCGGTGGCGGCCAACGCTATATTGGTTGTCAGCCTTGAAGAATTATACGCACGTTCCGACTTCGGCCTTAGGGTTGCTGCGCAATTCTCCCAATCCGGTGGGGCGTTGGCCAGCGAAAACCGGCAGATAGAAACCGAGTTGGTCGCCGAGGAAAAGGCGCTTGCCGATCAAAGACCAGACATGGACCCGGTTGAATTTCGCGCACTGGCAGATGCGTTTGACGTCAAGGTGCAAAAATTTCGCGCAAGGCAGGACGCCAAAGTGCGCGCCCTCGGGCAGGAATCGGATCGCGCAAAAAACCGGTTTTTCGAATTTGTCCTACCGGTTCTGGACGCAATTATGCGCGAACGCGGCGCGGTTGTGGTGTTTGAACGAGAAAGCGCAATTCTAAGCATAAGCACAATTGATGTCACCGCAGAGGCCATCGCAAAAATCAATGCGGTATCGTTTTCAATTGATCCGGCAGCGGGCGGAATTGGCCCCGCACAGGAATAGGTGCGGGAATGGAAATGGACCGGCGCCGGTTTCGAGGTGTTGCATACACAAGTATGGGTGCCCTTGCCCAATCGGGAACGAGTTGGTAGCACAACCGCAATTGCGGCTTTAATAATCCTTGCCAAATGGCGGGGCAAGATGGGAAAAGACATGACCGAGGCATTGAAAACGGCAGATATCCAGATGATCCAGCGGATTATCCCGCACCGCTATCCGTTTCTTCTGGTGGATCGTGTGATTGATATTTCCGGAACCAGTTCGGCCGTTGGTCTCAAGAATGTGACGATGAACGAACCTCATTTTCAGGGCCATTTTCCAGGCAAGCCGATTATGCCGGGCGTGACCATTATCGAAGCCATGGCACAGACTGCCGCTGTTATGGTTGGGGTGACGCTTGAAATGGCGGACCGCGAGATGCTCGTGTATTTTATGGCAATCGAGAAATGCAAATTCCGTCGCATGGTGGTGCCCGGGGATGTTCTGCGGATGGAGCTTGTTACTGTGCGCGGCAAACCGGGGGCCAAGGTCTGGAAATTTGCCGGACGGGCAACGGTCGAAGGCGAATTGGCCTGCGAAGTTGAATTTACCGCAATGATGGATTTGCCGAAGGAGTGACCGTAATGGCAAATTCCAGTGAAGGTTTGATACACCCGAGTGCCGTGATTGAAGACGGGGCCGTTTTGGGGGCCGATTGCCGGATCGGGCCATTTTGCGTGATTGGTGCGGGGGTTGTTCTTGGGGCGCGGGTCGAAATAAAAAGTCATGTGGTGGTGACCGGAGATACGGTTATCGGGGATGATACGGTGATTTATGCCTTTGCCTGCATTGGCGAGGTGCCGCAAGATTTGAAATTTGGCGGCGAAAAAACCCGCCTCGAAATCGGTGCCCGAAATCGTATTCGCGAACATGTTACGATGAACATCGGCACCACGGGTGGCGGCGGGGTGACACGTGTTGGCGACGATTGCCTGTTTATGGCCGGCTGCCATATTGCCCACGATGTGCAGATCGGCAATCGGGTGATCGTGGTCAATAACGCGGCTCTGGCGGGGCATTGCATTATTTCTGACGATGTTATTCTCGGCGGATTGTCGGGGGTGCATCAATTTGTGCGCATTGGACAAGGCGCGATTATCGGCGCGGTGACGATGGTGACCAATGATGTGATTCCCTATGGTCTGGTTCAGGCACCGCGCGGCGAATTAGATGGGCTTAACCTTGTCGGATTGAAACGCAAAGGTGTGGCACGGGTTGATATTACGGCATTGCGCGCCGCGTTTCAGATGTTGGCACAGGGCGAAGGCACGTTTCAGGATCGCGCGCAGAGATTGGGACGCGAAACCGATAGCGACTATGTGCGCCAGATCGTTGAATTTGTGACTGGTGACAGTGATCGCTCGTTTTTGACGCCCAAATGACCGGCCAGTTGGCGATATTGGCAGGGGCCGGTGCGCTGCCGGTCGAAGTTTTGCAGGCGCGCCCTGATTCGGTATTGGTCGGATTTCACGGCGTTGCCAATGCTTTCGCAGGTGTCGAAAGCGGAATTGAGACGTTTCGATTCGAAAAACTGGGCGAATTATTTTCATATCTGAAGGAAAAAAGCACATCACACGTGGTTTTTGCCGGTTCTATGGCGCGGCCACCGCTTGATCCGGCACAATTTGATACGGTCATGCGTGGGTTGGCGCCGCGATTGGTTGCTGCCATGCAAGGCGGTGATGATTCGCTGCTGCGGCTGGTGATAGATATTTTTCAGGAACAAGGGTTTGGCGTGCTGGGCGCGCATGAAATTCTGCCTGATATCACGGCTTTTGCCGGACATTTGGCCGGAGCAGAGCCGTCCGAGCGCGCTTTACTTGATGCTGTGCGAGCTGCGGATATCGTTTCTGCACTGTCGCCGGTGGATGTCGGACAAGGCGCCGTTGTTGAGAATGGCGTCTGTTTGGGCATCGAAACGGTGCAGGGCACGGATGTTATGCTTGCGATGGTGGCGCAGACTTTGCCAAAATTGCGGGCACGCTCGGGGGGCGTCTTGATCAAGGCGGCCAAGCGTGGGCAGGATTTGCGTGTCGATATGCCGGCCATTGGACCGGATACGATTGCAGCGGTGTCCGCTGCGGGCCTTGCCGGAATCGTTATCGAAGCGAAAAGAGTGATCATTCTGGAGCGCGAGAAAACTCTGCAAGCCGTTGAAAATGCAGGGCTGTTTTTAATCTCACAGGTGCTTTGATGAAGGTTTTTATCATCGCGGGTGAACCATCGGGGGACAAGCTTGGCGGGGCGTTGATGCGTGGGCTGAAAACGATTCTGGGCGATTCTTCTGTGGAACTTCAAGGCATTGGCGGGGTGAATATGGTCGATCAGGGCCTAACCAGCCGCTTTGCCATGAGCGAATTAAGCATTATGGGGATAGCCGAGGTTCTGCCCAAATACTGGCATTTGAAGCGCCGGATTTCCGAAACCGCCGACGCGGTCATTGCCGCCAATCCGGATGTTTTGATCACCATAGACAGCCCCGATTTTTGCCTGCGGGTGGCGAAGTTGGTAAAGCGTAAAAGCCGTATTAGAACAGTGCATTACGTTGCCCCTACGGTCTGGGCGTGGCGCGCAGGGCGGGCGGTTAAAATGGCACGTGTGATTGATCACGTACTGGCGTTATTCCCGTTTGAGCCGCCATTTATGCAAGCCGCTGGTATGGACTGCGATTTCGTCGGACATCCAGTCGTGTCCGAACCGATCGCAACAGAAGATGAAATGGCAGGGTTTCGCGATAAATATACATTAGGTTCGTCGCCTATCCTATTGGTATTACCGGGTTCCCGACGTGGCGAGGTGATGCGGCTTGCCCCGGTTTTTGGTCAGGGTTTGGCGCCGGTTTTGCAGCGATTTCCCGACTTGAAAGTCGTCATTCCAACCACACATACCACGGCGAACATACTGCCCGATTTGGTGCGGGATTGGAAACTTCCCGTGACAATACTTGACCCAAATAACATGAAGAATGAGGATTACCTAATTGAAAAGAGGGCGATTTTCAAGTTATCCACAGCGGCGCTTGCGGCCTCTGGAACGGTGTCTCTTGAATTGGCAGCGGCAAAAACACCGATGGTGATCGCCTATGACATGAACTGGATTAGTCGGCAGATTATTTCGCGCATGCTCAAGGTGGATACGGTCACTTTGGTGAATCTTGTGTCGGATACGCGGGTTGTACCTGAATTCATTGGAGTAAATTGCAAACCCGATAAGATTTCCGAAGCGGTTATTTCAATTCTCGATGACCCCGAAAAACAGATCGACGCCATGGAGCTCACGATGGATCGTCTCGGTTTGAACGGAGAAGATCCTGGATTGAGGGCGGCAAAGGCAATAGTGGCGCGGCTTTAAGCGTCACCTTTCCAGATCCAGCCACCGCCGAGGATGCGCGAACCCTCTGTTTCGTAGAAAACACAGGCTTGCCCGGGGGAAACGCCGCTTTCAGGATTGAGCAGCTCAACGATTGCCGTGGTCGCAGACGTAGGGCGAATCAAGGCCTCGCGCGCCGGTCTGGTCGATCTCACTTTTACCGAAACCTGCCATACCTTTTTCGACTCAAAGGGGGCATCGCCCAACCAATTGATTTCGCGCACTGGAACCGTGCGCGTGGTTAGCATTTCTTTAGGTCCAACAATGACTTGCTTGGTGTCGACATCAAGTTTCACAACATAAAGCGGATCACTTAAACCGCCGATTCCAATGCCGCGCCGTTGACCGATTGTATAGTGGATCACGCCATTATGATGCCCCAAAACCTTGCCGTTTGTATCAACAATATCCCCGGGTTCTGCGGCGCCGGGGCGCAGTTTTTCAATCAATTTTGCGTAATTTCCATCGGGAACAAAGCAAATATCCTGACTGTCGGGTTTGTCCGCTACGGTTAAACCATATTTGATGGCAAGGGCGCGGGTTTCGTCTTTCGAAGGCAAGTGGCCGAGGGGAAACCGCAAATAATCAAGCTGCTCCGGTGTGGTCGAAAACAGGAAATAGGATTGATCCCGCGCGGCATCGGTGGCGGAATGTAATTCCGGGCCGTTTGGGCCGGACTTGCGTTGGATGTAGTGGCCGGTTGCCATACAGTCGGCCCCGAGATCCCGCGCGGTTGCCAATAGGTCCTTAAATTTCACCCGTTCGTTACAGCGAATACAAGGTACAGGTGTCGCACCTGCGAGGTAACTATCGGCAAATTCATCAATAACAGTTTCCTTGAATATGTTTTCATAATCAAGGACATAATGGGGAAAGTTCATGTCGTTTGCAACGCGCCGTGCGTCCTGAATATCAATACCGGCGCAACAGGCACCTTTTTTGGCCAAAGCAGCACCATGATCATAGAGTTGCAAGGTGACACCAATCACATCATAGCCTTCTTCTGCCAGCATGGCCGCAACGACAGAGCTATCTACGCCACCGGACATGGCGACGACGATACGGGTTTCTTCCGGAGATTTGGCAAATCCCAGTGAATTGAGTTTTTGACTGTTATCAAGCGCCATGTGGGCGTCTCCATTTGATGGGGTGCGTGTCGTTAGAAAAGTATATTTTAAGGCTGTATCCTGTGCAAATATAGGAAAATTCTACACATTCTCAAGGGATCGCTTCACCCGCCATTAAGAGCTGTCGTTCATTTATTGGATGAAAACGAGGGTATGGTGTGATGTATCTCAAGAAAGTTAGCGGGCCAAGGGCTGTAACGCTTAGTGATGGAACAATAATGACGCGTGCGGATCTTCCGCCGACCAAAACGCGGCGGTGGGTCGCGAGTCGCAAGGCATCTGTTGTGCGTGGCGTGGTTTATGGCCTGATTTCACAGGATGAGGCGCTTAAACGATATGGGTTAAGCGAAGAAGAATTCATGGAGTGGGTCAAAGCGGTCACAGAACACGGTGAAGACGCCCTAAAAGCCACGTCATTACAAAAATATAGACAACTATAGGCTGTATGTGCTATTTTTTTCTCGATGGTAACTTGTAGTTAACCAATTTTGTTCAGGTTGATCGCAAGTTAATGAAAAGAACAACGGAGAAAATTATGCGTGTGCTTTTGGTGGAAGACGACCCCACAACCTCGAAAAGCATCGAGTTGATGCTAACCCATGCCAACCTGAATGTTTACACCACCGATTTGGGTGAAGAGGGGATCGATTTAGCAAAGCTTTATGACTATGATTTGATCCTGCTCGACCTCGGGTTACCGGATATGACCGGCCACGAGGTGCTGCGACAATTACGGCTGGCCAAGGTTGAAACGCCAATTCTTATCTTGTCTGGTGCAGATGATACCGAAAGCAAAATCAAGGGTTTTGGATTTGGTGCCGATGATTATCTAACCAAACCGTTTCATCGGGAGGAACTTGTTGCGCGTATTCATGCGATTATTCGCCGCTCCAAAGGACATTCACAATCTATCATCCGGACTGGGAAAATTGCGGTGAATCTCGATGCCAAAACAGTAGATTCTGGTGGCAAAGGGGTTCATTTGACGGGCAAAGAATATCAAATGCTGGAGCTGCTTTCTTTGCGTAAGGGCACAACCCTAACGAAAGAGATGTTTCTCAACCACCTATACGGTGGCATGGATGAACCGGAACTGAAGATCATTGATGTGTTTATCTGCAAGCTGCGCAAAAAGTTGAGTAATGCAACCAGTGGAGAGAATTATATTGAGACGGTTTGGGGGCGTGGATATGTCTTGCGCGACCCTGAACCCAACCAGATGGATGACCAACGGATCGCTATAGGGGCTTGATCGCCCAACTGATTTATCCCCGCCCGTGAGGGCGGGGATTTATTTGGGCAGGGTTTGCGGTCCAATACGACTAGACCTCTGCCAATTCCCAATTTAACACTAGTGGCCTAACACATTTTTCCAAGAATTACGGAAAGGGCCCAATCGTGGAGAACAAGATCGGGGAACTCACGGCAGAAGAAGCCCGCGAAGACTTCTTGGAATTGCAAATTCTTTTGTATGCGGCTGATCGAGAATATAACCGCCTGGATTCCCCAACCATTGCCGACGCCGAATATGATGCCGCAAAGCGACGATATCGGGCATTGGTCAAAGCCTTTCCCGAGCTGGAAAAGAATGCGACCCAGCTTGAAACCGTTGGGGCGCCGGTTGCATCGGGGTTCGTAAAAACCACCCATTCAATTCGCATGTTGTCTTTAGGCAACGCGTTTGATGATGCGGATGTTGAAGATTTCGATAGCCGCATCCGAAAATTCCTTGGGCTCGAAGATAGTGCAGAGCTGATTTACACGGCCGAGCCGAAAATTGACGGATTAAGCCTTTCTTTACGATATGAGGCGGGTGTATTGGTTGAGGCTGCCACGCGTGGGGATGGTGCGGTTGGTGAAAACGTAACCAATAACGCGTTCCAGATCTCCGATATCCCGCGAAACCTGATCAACGCCCCGGATATTCTCGAAATCCGCGGTGAAGTTTATATGTCGCGCAGTGATTTTGAGGCTTTAAACCAAAGACAGCAGAAAATCGGCGAGAAAGTGTTTTCCAATCCACGTAATGCAGCGGCGGGATCATTGCGGCAATTGGATGCGGAAATTACGCGTGCGCGGCCACTGAAATTTTTTGCATATGCATGGGGTGTCGTGTCGAACCCGTTGGCTGCAACGCAAAGTGGTGCAATTGAACGGATTTCTGAATTGGGATTTCCGACCAACCCCCTCACCCGGGTTTGCGACGGCCCCCAGCAAATGCTTGAACATTATCGCCGAATCGAAGCCAAACGCGCAATTCTGGATTATGATATTGACGGCGTTGTTTATAAGGTAAATGATCTTTCTCTACAGGCGCGGCTTGGGTTTCGGTCCACCACTCCGCGTTGGGCGATTGCACATAAATTTCCGGCTGAACTTGCCTGGACATGGTTGGAGAAAATTGAAATCCAGGTTGGAAGAACCGGCGCGCTTAGCCCGGTTGCACGTCTAAAACCGGTCACGGTTGGTGGTGTCGTCGTATCAAATGCGACCCTTCATAACGAGGATTATATCAAAGGATTTGATTCCAAAGGTGCGAAAATCCGCGAGGGAAAAGACCTTCGTGAGGGTGACTGGGTGCAGGTTTATCGCGCAGGGGATGTGATTCCGAAAGTAGCCGACGTTGACTTATCCAAGCGCGCGCCAAATTCCATGCCTTACGTGTTTCCGGATAAATGCCCGATTTGTAAAAGCGTGGCACTCCGCGATGCAGGTGACGCTGTGCACCGATGCACAGGCGGTATTATTTGCGCGGCCCAAGCTGTTGAAAAACTAAAACATTTTGTTTCTCGCAAAGCTTTTGATATTGATGGGCTGGGGGTAAAACAGATTGAGCAGTTCTATTTGGATGGATGGGTTCGTGAACCGGCCGATATATTCACGCTGGAGGCGCGGTTTTCGACGGGATTGCAACAGCTTAAGAACCGCGAAGGATGGGGTGAGAAGAGCGCGGAAAGGTTATTCCAAGCCATTGAGGACAAACGAAAAATACCATTCGGGAGATTGCTGTTTTCACTTGGGATTCGACATGTGGGCGAAGCGGCGTCAAAAACAATTGCCACGCATTTTGAAAACTGGCAAACATTCGAGGCCGTAATTGGCCGCGCATCAAAGTTTGAGGGGGCTGATTGGGACGACCTGTTGGGGATTGATGGCGTGGGAGAAACGATGGCGCGGTCTCTTGTCACCGCATTTTCCCAAGTCGCCGAACGTGAAAGCATTGATCGTTTGGTTGCACATCTGGTGGTTGAAAATGCCCATAGGCCTGCGGTGGCCGACAGCCCAATTGCCGGCAAAATTGTTGTTTTCACCGGGACATTGGAAAAAACCACCCGTGCAGAAGCCAAAGCCAAAGCGGAAGCTTTGGGGGCGAAAGTATCGGGTTCGGTTTCTAAAAAAACCGATATGGTGATTGCGGGGCTGGCGGCGGGGTCCAAGGCCAAGAAAGCAGCGGAACTTGGTGTCGAAATTCTGGATGAAGACGCATGGTTGGCGTTAATTGACGGATTATGAGCGGCCGGCCCGAACGTCTGTTTCCCCTGTTTTCCAGATTGGAATCTCTTGACGGAGTGGGGCCAAAAACGGCGCAACATTTTGGCAATATGGGAATTGAACGGCCGCGTGACCTTGTTTTTACGCTACCAATTTCGGGAATTGATCGGCGCAAACGCGACACAATAAAAGGTGTGGCCTGTCCAGAAGTGGTAACGGTCGAGGTTTTGGTTGGAAGTCACCGGCCTGCGGCAAATCGGAATGGTGCCTATCGTATTGTTGTCGAAGATGCCGAAACAAGTTTCCAGTTGGTGTTTTTCCACGCCCATAGTGCGTATTTGCGTGAACTGTTGCCAACCGGGCAACGCCGGGTGATTTCTGGAAAAGTCGAGATTTTTGATGGGGTTGCGCAGATGGTGCATCCGGATCATGTGGTGTTGCCTGCCGATGAAAACCGAATACCGGACTATGAACCGGTATATCCGTTAACCGCGGGCGTGACGCAAAAAATGTTGAGCAAAGCGGTTTCGGCATCTTTGGCGCGGGTGCCAGTGCTTGAGGAATGGGGCGATCCTGAACAAAAGAAAAAGGCGGGCTGGCCTGATTGGGAGGTCGCGATTCACAAGGCGCATGCACCAGAATCCGAATTGGATATTGCAGCGACTTCCAAAGTGCGCGAACGATTGGCCTATGACGAATTGCTGGCGCACCAGTTGACGTTGGCCTTGGCGCGGTCACAGCTTCAGCGAGCAAAGGGGCAGGTGTCTTCCGGTGACGGGGCCTTGCGCAAAATTGTTTTGAAAAGCTTGCCGTATAAGCCAACCGGGGCGCAATTGCGAACAATCGCGGAAATTTCCGCGGATATGGCCGCGCCGCATCGGATGAACCGCCTATTGCAAGGGGATGTGGGGGCGGGCAAGACGCTCGTGGCATTGATGGTGCTTTTGATCGCAGTAGAATCGGGCGGGCAGGGCGTTATGATGGCCCCGACCGAACTTTTGGCGCGCCAACATTTACAAGCGTTGCAACCCTTGGCGGAAACCGCAGGGGTGGTTCTTGAAATTCTTACAGGGCGCGACAAGGGGCGCGAGCGGGCACA
>JAUZRV010000021.1 GCA_030950105.1 Rhodobacterales bacterium
TGCCGCGCGGATCAGGAACCTGACGTAAAACTGATCGAACTGAAATCAAGATAATAACCTCCGGGCCTGACGTTCAGAACAAAGATTCATATACCCGTATGATTTGCAACAACTTTCTAACCTTCAGTAAATCGCCCTGATGCAGAGAAGCTGGAGAAATATTTTGACCGGCTTCATGCGGGAAAGGTTTCCAAAATCAAGCCATCCCATGTGCAGAAGATCATTGATAAACTTGCGGTAAAAGTCGCGCAAATAGAAGCTGAGCGTGAAGAAGCCCTTAAAGATTCGAAACGCGAGCGGCTCGGGCAGAAACTTCTGGTGATTGAAGAACAGATCAGTCGGGCAAAGTGGCTCTTGGCGCGGCTTGAAAATCCGGAAGATCAGGCAGAAGAATAGGCGGGAATCCCGCGTTGTTGGCGTTTTGAGGCGCGAACAGGCAAAGTTTGCGTATTAACGCCGGCAATTGCTGCGGATTTCGGGGTAATATGCTTGGGATCATGGTGGGTGATGAGAGGCTCGAACTCCCGACATCTTCGGTGTAAACGAAGCGCTCTACCAACTGAGCTAATCACCCTGAAATCCGGGCCGCAAGACCCGGATAGGCCGTGTGAAACACAATAAAACTATTCTGCGGCGCCTGCAATAGGCGTTTCGGTCGATTTTTCGGCTTCTGAAATCACGCGGCCACTTTGACGGATTTTGCAGATAATAACGCGGTCTTTGGCGACCTGTTTCATCCGGTTAATCTTAACCTTGCCAAGCGGTTGCAAATTAAGTGCGCGCCCGTCGCCAAGTGTCTCTCCCAGAACGGCCAGCATGGCTTCGACAACGGGTTTGGCGTCTTTTTTCTTGATACCCGAACGCAATACCACTTTGTCGATCAGCTCTTTCTTTTTCATTTCGAGGCTATCGGGCGACACACCGTGAGCAGGCATGATGGCAACTGCTGCCGGTGTGGTTTTGGCCACGACTTTGGGCGTTGGTGCGGCGCGAGTCGCGGATTTGACGGCTTTGGCGCGGGTGGCCGTGGCTTTGCTAACTGTTGCGGATTTGGAAACCGATTTGACAGGCGTTGCGGGTCGTGAAGCTGCCTTTTTGGTTACTTTAGCTGTGGTTTTAGTTGCGGTTTTAGGGGAGGTGTTGGTTTTTTTTACTGCGCGTGCCATCTTGTTTGCCCTCTTTTGTTTCTCATTTGGAAACACCATACCGTGAATTCGTTAACCTCTCCAGCCAATTCTTGACGATTGGAAAGTTTGCGCTATAAATTTCCTGTATTTCAACGTAATTCTGGGGAATAAATTGACCAAACTTTTTGCTGCTATCGCC
Source organism: Rhodobacterales bacterium (assembly GCA_030950105.1). Classification (GTDB taxonomy): domain Bacteria; phylum Pseudomonadota; class Alphaproteobacteria; order Rhodobacterales; family Rhodobacteraceae; genus JAUZRV01. The sequence continues at coordinate 1,327 of JAUZRV010000021.1, forward strand.
CTTTCATCCGTCGTTTTGAGCGCACCCGTGCAGGCCGGAATCCTGAGTGATCCGATTGTCGCGCCCGCCGTGATTATCGCTGATGCCAATTCCAGTGCCGGTGGGGCAACGCTTATCGTTGCTGTCATCGGTGTGGTGATGCTTGCCGTTTCGATGAATTAATCCATCGGTTTTGGCTGGCTTATTTGCCGGGCTGGCGCATCACTGCGGCGGCCCAGACGAGAGCCAAGCCAAAAGATGCGATTGCGTTCCAGCTTGCCATTGAAAGGGTGAGCATCTCCCAGGCGACTTCGTCACAACGGATCAAGGGGGCGGCCATGATCTGACTAAACAGATCATCGGCAGAGATACCGGACACGCCTGACGAGGTGCAGGAGGTTGGGCCGGGCCAAAAGCCGCGTTCAACGCCGGTGTGATACACGCCGATGCTGGCTGTGGTCAGGGCCGCAAGCAGGCCAAAGACCGGCAAAGTGCGCCCCTTCAGAATCAACGCAAGCAACCCGATGATGACGGCCGCATAATGGGGGTAGCGCTGCCAATAGCAGAGTTTGCAGGGCGCCATTTCGCCAATATATTGAAATCCCCACGCGCCCAGCATCATCGCCAAAGAGCCAGCGGTTGCCAGAAGAATCAGATTTCGGCGGGTTAGATTATTCATAGGAACCTCAATAAATAATAGCTGCCGAGCAGCAGCGCGATGAACAGGATGAACATAAGGCCAAGACGGCGTTCGATAAAATCACGAATGGGGGCGCCGAATTTCCACAGCAATGCCGCGACAATGAAAAACCGCAGACCGCGTGCAAGCACCGAGGTAACCATGAAAGTGGCCAGAGGCATGCCGGTCCAGCCCGACATGATGGTGATTACTTTGTAGGGGAACGGGGTCACGCCGGCAGTCAGCACCGCCCAGAACCCGAAATCATTGAACTTTGTATTAAAGGCGGCGGCAGCATCGGCTTTGCCAAGGCTTTCGAGGATCGGTTGGCCGATGGTCTCAAAGGCAAAGGCACCTATGGCATAGCCAAGCAGCCCGCCAAGAACCGACGCAACAAGAGCGACCGTAGCGATAAGCCAGGCACGGTTTGGCCGGGCAAGAATCATCGGAATCATGAGAATATCGGGCGGGAAAGGGAAGACCGAGCTTTCCACAAACGCAATCACCGCCAACGCCCACAGGGCGCGCGGGTGGTCGGCGATGGCAATTGTCCAATCGTAAAGGCGTTTTAACATTCCGAATATTTCATTGATATTTCATTGTCTGTGTGACCCTGCTTTGGGCGGCCTGATTTTGCTCGTTATTTGGGGGTGTTGCAAACCACGCGTGGCGGTCAAGGTCAAGGTCGGGAACCGGATACAAGAGAAATGCGTGTTCTGGTGTTTTTATGGCTGGACGCGCGCCGATAGCCAAGTTAGACAGCGCCAATCTGTTGCCCAAGTGGCGGAATGGTAGACGCAGGGGATTCAAAATCCCCCGCCTTAACGGGTGTGCCGGTTCGAGTCCGGCCTTGGGTACCAATTGCTTTGCTGACCTGCCGGTCACGAGGCAATTTTCGCAAAACTCCGATATGTTTGTCGATGTTACGCAAAATGCGATTGTTTGCGCGAACACATATTCGACGTAATAGCGGCGACAAACCTGTCTGGTTGCCGCCGCTCATGTTTGGATGAAAATCTGACTGCCAAATCGAATCAGCCGTCAAAATCAACTTCTTCGATGATCCGCAGCGCGGTTGGGCGCAGGCGGGCAACATCCATCAAATTGACGCTGTCGGCGGTAAAACTGCCCCAGCTGCGCACAAACTCAGAGGCTTGGGTGCCCGGCGCAACCGGATATTCATAGTTTTGTTCGGCGTATATTTCCTGCGCATTTGGCGAGGCCAGAAATTCCATCAATTTGATCGCATCGGCGCGGTGCGGCGCGTATTTGGTCAGTGCCATACCCGACACATTTACATGGGTGCCGTCGCCCTCAAAGGTCGGGAACACCACGTTGACGCTATCGGCCCAAGCGACCTGTTCGGGATTGTTGAGCATATTGCCCATGTAATAGGTGTTGCCCAAGGCGATGTCACATTCGCCGGCCCACACCGCTTTGATCTGGGCGCGGTCATTGCCTTGGGGTTTGCGGGCGAGGTTGGATTTGACACCTTCGAGCCAGGTTTTGGCACCGTCTTCGCCCATATGGCTTATTGCGGCAGAAACCAGAGCGACGGTATAGGCATGCAGACCCGAACGCGTGCAAATACGGCCTTTCCATTTGGGATCGGCGAGATCGTCATAGGTGGTCACTTCACCATCAGAAACGCCGGTTTTAGACGCAAAAATGACCCGTGCGCGGGTGGTAAGACCGAACCATTCCCCATCGGGGTCGCGAAATTCGGCGGGGATATTGGCCGACAGGACATCAGAGGTGACCGTTTGGGTCAATCCGGCGTCAACTGCGCTGCTTAGGCGGGCAATATCGACGGTAAAGATCAGATCGGCAGGGGTGCGATCCCCCTCGGCCCTGAGTTTTTCGATCATGCCTTTCTTGAGGAACGCCACATTGACGGCGATGCCGGTTTGGGCGGTGAATTGATCCATCAACGGTTTGATCAATTCCGGCTGGCGGTAGGAATATACATTCACCTCTTGCGCGAAGGAGGGCAGGGTAAACGCCAGTGTTGCGGTGATGGCTGCCGCGGTCTTCGCTGTAGATTTCAGGACTCTATACATTCTGTTGGTCTCTTTCAGATTGGAAATTCTGCCATATCTTTAATCCGAGTGTTTTAGTCGGGTCAATACCTAAATGTTTTAATCAGGTATTTTCTCGTCCCGTTTTACCGCATCCCATAAGGCATCCATTTCTTGCAGGTTGGACTGTTCCGGGGATTTTCCAAGCGCGGTCAATTTATCCTCTACCGCATTGAAACGGCGGGAAAATTTGGTGTTTGCGGCGCGCAAGGCGGCCTCGGGGTCGATATCAAGATGGCGCGCCAGATTGGCCATGACAAACAATAAATCGCCAAATTCTTCCTCGACATCTTTTTGGGTTTTTTCGGCTTTGGCCTCGATAAGTTCTTGAGTTTCCTCAACCAATTTATCAAGAACCTGCGTGGTGGAAGGCCAGTCAAAGCCAACACGCGCGGCGCGGTTTTGTAATTTGATGGCCCGTAATAATGCCGGCAAATTTCCCGCGACCCCGTCGAGCGTGCGTTTTTTGACCGCTCCGGATTGGGGTTTTCGGGCGCGCTCTGCCGCTTTGATTGCCTCCCAGTCGCGGGTTTGTTGTTCGGCGGATTTATCGCGGTTGGCATCGCCAAAAACATGCGGATGGCGGGCCACCATTTTGTCGGAAATCGCGCGGACAACCGACGCAAAATCAAAATGCCCCAACTCGCCACCGATCTGCGTGTGATAGACGGTTTGCAGCAGAAGATCCCCCAATTCGCCCTCGAGATCGGGCCAATCAGCGCGTTCGATCGCGTCGGCAACTTCATAGGCTTCTTCGATGGTATAGGGCGCGATGCTGTTGAAATCCTGCTCGATATCCCATGGGCACCCCGTATCGGGATCGCGCAGCGCGCGCATGATCGCCAGAAGGCGCGACATTCCGCCGTTCGGGTCAAATATTATTGGATCGTGAGGCATTGCGATTTGTCCTTGGTTCCTGTTCAGTGTGATCCTGAACCTGTTACGCGGGTGAGTCTAGTTTGGGGAAGAAAAATCATGGCTATTATCAATCGAATCGCAGCCTATACCGATGATATGAAGGGGTGGCGACGCCACATTCACATGAATCCCGAACTGGGTTTGGAATGTCATGAAACCGCAGCATTTGTGGTGGAACGGCTGCGCGAATTTGGCGTTACCGATATCCACACCGGCATTGCGACCTCCGGTGTTGTGGCGATTATCGAGGGCAATGGCGACGGGCCAACCATCGGGTTGCGCGCCGATATGGATGCGCTTCCCATGGACGAGACCTCCGGGGTGGAGTGGTCGTCGACGGTGCCGGGGAAAATGCACGCCTGCGGTCATGACGGGCATACCACGATGTTGTTGGGTGCGGCGAAATATCTGGCGGAAACCCGCAATTTCAAAGGCCGTGTCGCATTGATTTTCCAACCCGCAGAAGAAGGCGAAGGTGGCGGGCGGATCATGGTGGAAGAAGGCATGATGGACCGGTTTGATATTGAACAGGTTTACGGCATCCACAATATGCCCGGACAGACCGAGGGGCAATTGTCGGTCAGAAGCGGCCCGATCATGGCAGCGGTGGATTCGTTTTACATTAACATTCAAGGGGTTGGCGGGCATGGGGCGATGCCACATGACAGCGTTGACCCACTGGTCGCGGCGACAAGCATTGTGCAGGCGCTACAAACGATTGTCAGCCGGAACCACAACACGATGGAGCGTCTGGTGGTGTCTGTGACGCAAATCCATGCCGGTAGCGCCGAAAATATCATTGCCGACAAGGCGTTTGTGTCGGGCACGGTGCGCACGTTTAATCCGCAGGTTCAGGATATGGTGCGCGCGCGGATGCAGACGATTGTTGACGGGCAGGCGGCGGCCTTCGGGGTCACGGCGACGCTTGATTATGAAGTCGGGTATCCGGCGACAATCAACGATGCCGACAAGACCGATTTTGCCATAAAAGTGGCGCGTGATGTGGTTGGTGATGCGCAAGTGGACGACGATGTGACACCGATGATGGCGGCCGAAGATTTCTCGTATATGTTGGAATCACGGCCCGGATCGTATCTGTTTCTGGGGCAGGGCGAGGGCGCGATGGTGCATCACCCCGATTATGATTTCAACGATGCGGTTGCCCCCATCGGTGCGTCGTTTCTGGCGCGGCTTGTTGAAATGGCGCAACCGGCAAAGCAATAGAGAGAAGCGGAAAACATCATGGCCCTTGAAGACGCAAAACATATGGTGGATCACGCGTTTACGCGCGAGGATCTGCGCGGGTTGTCCTATGAAAACACCTTTGGCGGGGCGTTGTCGTTTGCGCGGCGGCGCTATTCCAAGGATTTGCGCGGTGTTGATCTGGCCATCACCGGGGTGCCGTTTGATCAGGCGGTGACCAATCGCCCCGGCACCCGTTTGGGACCGCGCGCCATTCGCGAGGCAAGCAGCCTGCAATCGCCCGATGCACCCTATGGTTGGGGGTATGATCCGCTAAGCGAGTTCGCGATTGTTGACTATGGCGATTTAGCGTTTGATTACGCCAACATACCGGCGTTTCCTCAGGCATTAAAGTCGCATATTGGCGGGATTTTGGCGGCGGGTGCGGGCAGTATAACGCTGGGCGGGGATCACTATATTTCGTTCCCGATTTTGCAGGCCTATGTGGAGAAATTCGGGCCGGTGTGTTTGCTGCAATTTGATGCCCATACCGATACCTGGGCCGATGATGATATGGCGCGGGTCGATCACGGCACGATGTTTTACAAGGCTGTGAAGATGGGCCTGATTGATGTGGAACATTCGGTTCAGGTCGGTATCCGCACAGATAATTCCGATACTTTGGGGGTGAATATTATTGATGCGCGCGAGGTGCATCTTGCGGGTCCGGTCGAAACCGCGCGCAAGATCAAAGGTATTCTCGGGGATCGGCAGACCTATGTGACCTTTGATATTGACGGGCTTGATCCGGCGTTTGCACCGGGCACCGGCACGCCGGTTTGGGGGGGATTAACATCGGCACAGGCGTCGATTATTCTACGTGATCTGGCGGGGATCAACATGTTGGGCGGTGATGTTGTCGAGGTGTCACCGCCGTTCGATACCAGCGGCGCCACCGCGATTGCCGGTGCGCATGTGGCGATGGAGTTGATTTGTTTGTGGGGATGGACGCGGCGAACATGAATACCTGCCCCTGTTGTGAGGGCGGGACGCCTTCCGCGGGAGGATATTTTTAGAACAAAGATGGGAATTTTGATGAATTGGGTATGGGTGGTAGTGATCGCGGTTGGCGGTTTGATGGCGTATATCCGGCTCGCGCCCAGTGATGTGGCGCGCTGGCATGTGATGGGGGAAATCGGGGGCGACAAGGCGTTTAAAAGCGGGGTCATTCGGGTGGTCGAGAATGCGCCGGACGGGTTGGCAGCACTTGATAAGATCATTTTGGCCACGGATCGCACGCGGGTGTTGGCAGGATCGGTGGGGGACGGTATGGTCACCTATATCACGCGATCAAAGGTGATGGGATTTCCCGATTATACCACTGTGCGCCAAAACGGTGCGCGTTTGGAGATTTTCGCGCGGTTGCGGTTTGGCCAGTCAGATCTTGGCGTCAATGGCGCCCGCGTCAGCAGATGGCTCGCTTTGGGGCAAATTCAGTGACGAGGACAGGCACCCATCGGAGATCTCGCGCCACATTGGCACATTTTGCGACATTTGGCATTGCGCGGTATACATGCGACCGCTGACCTGAATGCAGGTGGTTTGCCCAAGATCGACGCGGCTTCCGGATTTATCGGTGCAATAGCAATCAACAATTTTACCGTTGCGGATGTAATCGGCATTCACCGTGTTGGCGAAACTTAGGGAAACTCTGAACAACATGGCTTTCGGCATGCGGAAGTTGTCGATTGCCGCTCGGGTTCACGGCACCAGCCGTTTTGCGGCCGCTTTCGCGACTGTTTTACCCCGCTCCCCTGATTTCAGGCAGACTCCGCCCT
>JAUZRV010000210.1 GCA_030950105.1 Rhodobacterales bacterium
AAACGCCGCCGTCAACCCGGCCGATCCAGTGCGCCGGAAGGAAATACCCGGAGTCTGATGAATAATTCGGGCTAGGCGTTGGGCAGCGTTCCATCCAAAACATAGCGCAGAATTTCAACCACTTGGCGGGGGTCCTGCGCCACGGCCATGGCCGCTGCATCAACCTCTTTCAAGGCATGTTGGTGGTCGTCACCATGCAGGATAATCAATGATTTCCCCAAGGCCGCCGCATATCCGGCGTCAAACGCTGCGTTCCACTGTTTGTATTTCTCACCAAACCGCACCACCACAACATCGGCGTCCGAAATACCTTTGCGGGTGCGGATCGCGTTGATCTTGGCGCCCTTGTTGTCATGCCAGAATTTGTCCGGCTCGCCGCCAAGGATCGCAACGCCGCAATCGTCCGACGCGGCGTGGTCGGTCACCGGTGCGCTAAACGACACATCAAGGCCCTTGGCCCCGTCAATAATCTGTTCACGCCAATCGCTGTGGATTTCACCGGATAGATAGACCTTCAACATCGCATTATCCCCGCAATACGCCGCCCGTAACCTTGGCAACTTTGTCCAGAATTTTCGCTGATACGGCCTCGATCTCGGCCTCTTTCAACGTCTTTTCAACCGGCTGAAGCCGCACAGTGATGGCAATGGATTTCTTCCCTGCCCCCATTTGTGCTTCGGCCTTGTCGCCGGTGAATTCGTCAAACACCCGCACCCCGTCAATCAGGTTTTTGTCCGCCCCTTTGGCCGCATTGACCAAGGTCAACGCCTCGACCTGTGCGTCCACCACAAAGGCAAAATCGCGTTCCACCGCCTGCAAATCCCGCAATTTCAATGCGGCGCGGGTGGTGGATTTGTTACGCGGTTCCGGCACTTCAGCGGGCCAAACCGTAAATGCAACCGCTGGCCCTTTGACGCCCAGCGCCGACAATACCTTGGGATGGATTTCACCAAAGACACCCATAACCTTTTTCGGCCCGAGACAGATTTTACCATGCCGCCCGGGATGCCACCAATCCGGGGCACCGCGTAGAACCTGCACTTTGGCAGGCGCGCCAATCGCGGCCAGAACCGCCTCGGCATCGGCTTTAACATCAAAAATATCAACGCCACGCGCTTCGCCATGCACGTCTTTGGCCATGGTTCGCCCTACCAGAAGGCCGCTCACCATCAAATTTTGCTCTCCCGGTTCGCTACCGTGAAACACCGGCCCTACCTCGAACAATGCCAGATCGGCAAAGCCACGTGCCTGATTACGCGCCGCTGCCTGCAACAATCCGGGCAAAAGATCGGGCCGCATATGCGACATTTCCGACGAAATCGGATTGGCCAACATGGTCGCATCTTCCCCACCACCAAACAGCGCCGCGCTTGTCTGATCAATGAAGGAATACGTAACACATTCGTTATACCCAAGCGCTGCAACCGTGCGCCGTGCGATTTGCTCGCGACGTTGCGCGGTGGACAGGATCGGCTTTGGCACGCCCGCCTTGACCCGCGGCATCGGGATGCCTTTGAGTTTGGTCAACGACGCCATGCGCGCCACTTCTTCCACCAGATCGGCCTCGCCTTGCACATCGGGGCGCCACGACGGCACATACGCCTGATTGCCCTCGAGGCGAAACCCGAGCTTGGTCAATGTCTGGCGCTGATCCGCCTCGGGAATTTCCATTCCAACCAACGACTGCACCCGCGCCGCATCCAAGGTGTAGGCGCGCGACGTATCGGGAATCGTTCCCGCAACAACCACTTCAGACGCTTCCCCGCCACAAAGATCAAGGATCATCGCCGTCGCAAGCGCAAGACCATTTGGCGTAAATTCGGGATCAACCCCGCGTTCAAACCGATACCGCGCATCGGAATTGATCCTGAGCGCCCGACCGGCAAGCGCTATTTGCACATTGTCCCAATAGGCGCTTTCAACAAACACATCCACCGTATCATTGGTGCAACCTGTTGATATTCCACCCATAATACCGGCGATGCTCTCGGGACCACTATCGTCAGAGATCACCATCATACCGGCATCAAGCGTATATTCCTTGTCATCAAGCGCGCCAAACACCTCGCCACCATTTGCGCGATGCACCCGCAAATCACCGTTCACCTTGGCCGCGTCAAACACATGCAGCGGGCGATTACGATCATAGGTAAAGAAGTTGGTAATATCGACCAGCGCAGAAATAGGCCGTAATCCAATCGCACGTAACAGATCCTGCAACCATTGCGGCGACGGCCCGTTTTTCACGCCTCGGATCAGACGCCCGTAAAACACCGGACAGCCATCCATGGTATCCGCGTCAATGGTGACCTTGATCGGGCAGGCAAACGTCCCCTCGATGTCAGGTGTCGGGATATTTTTCAACGTCCCCAATCCCCGCGCCGCAAGATCACGCGCAATACCTTCGACCCCCAAGGCATCGGGGCGGTTCGGCGTGATCGCGATATCAATGGTCACATCCACCTTGGCCGGATCATTTTTCGCCAACCAATCGGTGAACCGTTCGCCAACCTCGCCCGACGGCAATTCGATAATTCCGTCGTGTTCCTCAGAGAGTTCAAGCTCACGTTCCGACGCCATCATGCCATGGCTTTCGACACCGCGAATGTTGCCCACCGACAATGTCACATCAATCCCGGGCACATAATCGCCGGGTTTGCATAGAACCACGGTGATGCCTTCGCGCGCATTTGGCGCCCCGCACACGATCTGTTTTTCGCCTTCATCGGTTTGCACATTGCACACCCGCAACCGATCTGCATCGGGATGCTGCGCCGCCGATAAAACCTTGGCAATGGTGAAATGTTCAAGCGCCTTGGCGGGATTAATCACCTCTTCGACCTCAAGACCAAGATCGGTCAAGGCATAGAGGATTTCATCCAGAGTGGCATCGGTATCGAGGTGGGTTTTAAGCCACGAGAGAGTGAATTTCATCGGGAAAGCCCCCCATGCAAATTAGGTTGATCAAGCGAGGCAAATCCATAATGGCGCAGCCACCGCAGGTCGCTATCAAAGAACGCGCGCAGATCGGGGATGCCGTATTTCAACATCGCAATCCGGTCGATGCCCATGCCAAAGGCGAACCCTTGGTATTCATAGGGATCAACCCCCGCCGCCTGCAAAACCTTGGGGTGGACCATGCCGGACCCCAACACTTCCATCCAGCCATCGCCCTCACCAATACGCAATTGCCCATCAACCCAAGAACACTGAATATCGACTTCGGCGCTTGGTTCGGTAAACGGGAAATGCGAGGCGCGGAAACGGGTTTTGATGCCTTCAACTTCGAAAAACGCGCTAAAGAATTCTTCCAGCACCCATTTGAGATTGGCCATGGAAATATCTTTATCAATCGCCAGCCCTTCCACCTGATGAAACATCGGGGTGTGGGTTTGGTCATAATCGGCGCGATACACACCACCCGGGCAGATGATGCGCAACGGCGCGCCGGTTTTTTCCATAGTGCGGATTTGCACCGGCGATGTATGGGTGCGCAACACATGCGGCGGGCGATCGTCGCCCGCGGCGCGGTGCATATAAAACGTGTCCATCTCGGCACGCGCCGGATGGTGCGACGGGATATTGAGCGCGTCAAAATTATACCAATCGGTATCAATGCGCGGTCCTTCGGCCACCGAAAACCCCATATCGGCAAAAATCGCGCTGACTTCTTCGGTCACTTGGGACACCGGGTGGATCGTGCCTTGGCGGCGTTCGCGCCCCGGCAATGTCACATCCAACCATTCGCTGCGCAGACGTTCATCAAGCGCGGCATCGGCAAGCCCTGCCTTTTTCGCCGCAATCGCAGATGTGATTTCACCCTTGAGGGCATTCAACTTTGGCCCAACGATCTGCCGTTCTTCCGGTGTCATCTTGCCAAGCTCGCGCATCTTCAACGCAACCTCGCCCTTTTTGCCCACCGCTTGCACGCGGATATCTTCCAGCGCCGATTCGTCAGAAGCATTGGCAATCGCTGCCAGATATTTGTCTTTAAGATCGTCCATCGAAATCTCCGATATATGTTGCAACCCTGCTAGCCAAGCAGGCGCAAAAATGCAAGAAGCCGCGCACCCATAACAGGCACACGGCTTCTATATTTTTCAACCTGTAACGGTTTTACGCAGCAAGCGCGGCCTTGGCCTGATCAACAATCGTGTTGAACGCGGCAGGTTCATGCACGGCCAGATCGGCGAGAACCTTACGATCCACTTCAATGCCGGCTTTCAGCATACCGTTGATGAAACGCGAATATGTCAGGCCATCGTCGTGAAGACGAACAGCCGCATTGATGCGTTGAATCCACAGCGCGCGGAAATTGCGTTTGCGAACTTTACGGTCACGTGTGGCGTATTGGTTGGCCTTATCAACGGCCTGACGCGCAACTTTGAACGTATTTTTACGACGGCCATAATAACCTTTGGCGGCGTCTGTTACTTTTTTGTGACGGGCGTGAGTGGTAGTACCACCTTTTGTGCGAGACATATCAAACCCTCCTTAACGTGCGTATGGCATCATCGACTTGATGATTTTCGCATCAGGAGCCGAGAGCAATGTTGTGCCGCGTGCATTACGCAGAAATTTGTTGGAACGCTTGATCATCATGTGGCGTTTGCCAGCTTGACCCGCTTTGACTTTGCCAGAGGCCGTCATTCTGAACCGCTTTTTGCAGCTCGATTTTGTCTTCATCTTGGGCATTTCCGTCTCCTGTTTTCTAGATCGGTAAAAACGCGACTCGGCATGCCACTTTGGGCCGGTCGCGCAGCAGAAGCGCCCTCTTAGACCCAGCTGCGATTTGATGCAAGGGATAAACCCTAATATATGAAGCGCGCGACAACTTTTGCGATGACATCCGGCACCTGATCTATGCGATACCCGCCCGGCTTTCCGGTCACCGACCAAACCACAAGCGCCCCTGCGGCAACAATTGAAAACGACGCAACCCGCGGCACATGCCCGTCCGAGAGCGCCGAAACAACGGCAGGCACCGAGAAAACGCCAAGAACCAAACCAATTACCAATGCCAAATCGTAGTCCATAGAAACACCTTTTACTGACTTATCCGCATACAACCTATGCCAGATCTGCAGGATAAATCAAATGTTCTGCGCAGGGGGCAACCCGTAAAATATTTGTGCTGCCCGGAACCCCGAACGGCACCCCTGCAATCACCACGATCATATCTTCTTCTTCGGCAAACCCGTGCGACCGCGCCGCCCGCGCGGCATTGATGACCGCCATTTTGAACCGCTCAAGTTCCCCCGTCATGACACAATTAGTGCCCCAGCTAAGCGCGAGCCGCCGCGCGGTGCCGCGTTGCGATGTCATGGCGATAATCGGCACCCGTGGCCGTTCACGCGCCGTCAACAACGCCGTCGTTCCCGATTGCGTATAGCAACAAATCACCTTGATATGCGTGGTTTCGGCAATCTCGCGCGCCGCCGCTACAATCCCGTCGGCAACCGTGGTGCGTCGCGCCTTGCGGCTGGATTCAAGCAGCTCTGTATAGGTCGGATCGCTTTCCACCTCTACGGCGACATTGCTCATGGTGGTCACCGCTTCTATCGGATAATCGCCGGCTGCGGATTCCGCAGACAGCATAATCGCATCGGCCCCTTCATAAATCGCGGTCGCCACATCGGATACCTCGGCACGGGTCGGCATCGGGCTGTCGATCATGCTCTCCAACATCTGCGTCGCCACAATCACCGGCTTGGCCGCCTCGCGACATTTGCGAATCAACCGCTTCTGGATCGGCGGCACATTCTGCGGCGGCAATTCTACCCCGAGATCGCCCCGCGCCACCATAATCCCGTCCGACGCCGCGAGGATTTCATCAAAACTTATCACCGCCGACGGTTTTTCGATTTTCGACAGGATCGCGGCGCGCCCATCGGCCAAATTGCGCGCTTCTTCCACATCTTGCGCCCGTTGCACAAACGACAAGGCCAACCAATCGACCCCCAGTTGGCAAACAAATTCGAGATCTTCGAGATCTTTTTCCGACAGCGCCGCCAGAGGCAAAACAACATCCGGCACATTCACGCCCTTACGGTTGGAAATCGTGCCGCCGAAAACCACGCGACAATTGGCAAAATCTTTCCCGCACTCGACCACCGTCAGGCGGATTTTACCGTCGTTGACCAATAGGTTCGATCCGACTTGCAACACCTGAAAAATCTCGGGATGGGGCAGGTTCACCCGATTGATATCACCCTCGGCCGTATCAAGATCGAGCCGGAAAAACCCGCCTTCCACCAATTCTTCTTCGCCATTGGCAAACACACCCACGCGCAATTTCGGCCCCTGAAGATCGGCCAAAATGGCAATCGGACTATCAAGATCTTTTTCCACCTGCCGGATAATCCGGTGCCGTTCTCGAATTTCGCTATGGTCACCATGGCTCATATTAAGGCGGAAAACATCGGCCCCCGCCTCGTGCAGGGCACGGATGGTTTCATAATCATTTGAGGCCGGTCCAAGCGTGGCGACGATTTTAACATTGCGGAGGCGTCTCATTGTAGTCTTCCCTATCAAGTGCTGCCTGTTATCGCTAACAAACGTTTTTTGTCTTATCGCGCAATTCCATTCCGGCGGCAACTGCCCTAAGAGTCGCGTAAAGGATATTCACAATTGATGACACATCTATGACATACCAACCTTTCGAAATTATTGGCGCTGATCGCCCGTCAAGTATTCTGGTCACTTGTGATCACGCCGCCAATACGGTGCCCGATTTTGTGAACAACGGCACCCTTGGCCTGCCCGCTGCCGATATGGATCGCCACATTGCCTATGATGTCGGGGCCGCCGGTGTCACCCGTGAATTGGCCACGCTTCTGGATGCGCCCGCTTTGTTGTCAAACTTTTCACGTCTGGTGATTGATCCCAACCGCGGCGAAGACGATCCGACATTGTTGATGCGCCTTTATGACGGCACCATCATTCCGGGCAATCGCCACGCCAATGCCGATGATCTCGAACGGCGGCTCGAGGCCTGTTATCGACCCTATCACAGCGCCCAAACCGATTTGATGGCGCGCAACGGTGGCTCGGTTCTTGTGTCGATCCACAGTTTCACCAAACAACTCAACGGCTATGCCCCGCGCCCTTGGCACATCGGCATCCTGCACGGGGCCGATGCCCGTTTAGCCACGCCCCTGATTGCCCGCCTCGAGGCCGAAGATGATCTATGCGTCGGTATCAACGAACCCTACGGCGGCCACCTTCCGGGGGACAGTGTCGACCGCCACGCCATTGATCACAACCGCCACAATGTGTTGATCGAAATCCGCAACGACCTTATCCGCAGCGACGAACAACAACGCGCATGGGCGCACCGCCTTGCCCCGATTATTACCGGCGCCCTTGCCGATATCGGCCTCTGACCCTGACAAAAGGACCGCCACTATGGATGACCAAACCCGCCTTGAGATCGAAGCCGCCGCCTTTCGCCGCTTGCAACAACACCTGATGCAAGATCGCACGGATGTGCAAAACATCGACATGATGAATCTGGCCGGATTTTGCCGCAACTGCCTGTCACGCTGGTATCAAGAGGCCGCAAACGAACGCGGTATCGAGATGACCAAAGACGCGGGCCGAGAAGCCTATTACGGTATGCCCTATTCCGATTGGCGCGACCTGCACCAAACCGAGGCCAGCCCCGAAAAACAGGCCGAATTCAAAGTCGCATTCGCGCAAAACGTCGGCACCGACAAGACCTAGGGAAACTCTGAACAACATGGCTTTCGGCATGCGGAAGTTGTCGATTGCCGCTCGAGTTCACGGCACCAGCCGTTTTGCGGCCGCTTTCGCGACTGTTTTACCCCGCTCCCCTGATTTCAGGCAGACTCCGCCCTCAA
>JAUZRV010000211.1 GCA_030950105.1 Rhodobacterales bacterium
ATAACCGCGCAAAGGCAGTCGAGATCATCGCGGCAGAACGATAATCCCACTTTCTCTGAATCACCCTGAAAGGTTTACACAAGGTTGCCCGATGCCCCTCGATATTGATACCATCCGCGCCCGGACACCGGGCACCGATCATGTAAACCATTTGATCGCCTCTGGTTCGGGGCTGATGCCGCAGATGGTGATCGACGCGGTCGTTGACCATACCAATCTCGAAGGCCGCATTGGCGGATACGAGGCCCACGCCGCACGCGCCCAATCCCTTGATGCGGTTTACGGTGATGTTGCCGCGCTCATCAACGCCGAGCCTTGCGAAATTGCCCTGTTGGAAAACGCCACCGCCGCATGGTGCCACGTGTTTTATGCGCTGCCTTTGCAATCGGGCGACCGGATTCTGACCTGCGAGGCGGAATATGCCGCCAATTACGTCGCCTTTCTGCAACGTGCCAAACGCGACGGCATTGTGATAGATGTGGTGCCAAGTGATGCCACCGGCGCGCTTGATCTCGCCGCGATGGAAACCATGATCACGCCGCGCACGGCCCTTATTGCGATCACCTGGATTCCGACAAACGGCGGTCTGGTCAATCCCGCCGCAGAAGTCGGAAAAATCGCGCGCGCCCATGACATTCCCTATCTGCTTGATGCCTGTCAGGCCGTCGGCCAGATGCCGGTTGATGTGCGTGCTCTGGGCTGTGATTTTCTCTCTGCTACGGGGCGTAAATTTCTGCGCGGGCCCCGCGGCACCGGGTTTCTATATATCAAACAATCGCGTATCGCCGCGATGGAACCTGTGGTCATCGACCACTTTGCCGCGCCGTGGACCGCAACCAACACATACACTCTGCGCGATGATGCCCGCCGGTTCGAAAACTGGGAAAACAACTATGCCCTGCGCGCCGGTCTTGGCGTCGCGGCACGTTATGCGCTCGATCTCGGGCTGGACAAAATCCAAACCCGCACTTGGGGCCTTGCCGATGAATTGCGCGACGGATTGCGCGGTCTAAAAGGTGCGCAAATCCGCGATAACGGCAACCAAACCTGCGCCATCGTCAGCTTTACCATTGACGGGCTAAACCCACGTGAAACCGTGGCCAAATTGCACACGCAAGGCATCAACATCGGCACGTCCTCCCCCGATAGCCCCCGCCTTGATGCCGAGGCCCGAAACCTGCCTGACCTGCTGCGCGCTGCGCCGCATTACTACAACACCAGCGCCGAAATCGCCCAGCTTCTGGATGCGCTTGCTGCCCTCGCAAAATAAAAAGGCCGCCCCGACATCGCGGGGCAGCCCAATTTCATCGGCTACATCAATGGATTAACGCACCATCCACAGCATATCAACGTCATGGCGTTTCTTGCCGGAATCTTCACCAATCATCAATGTTCCATCGGCAAGCGCCAGAATATTGTCAGGATTGGCAGGCAGGTTCGCCTCGCAACGGCCCTCGCTATCGGTCTGCCCGACGACATAGGGGTCAAGGCGGGTGATGTTGAAATCATCGCCGGTTTCCGAGATGTAGGTGATCCCGCAACCCTCGGCATTCAACGCGATATCGCCCCCATCAGCGGTATCAATCACACCTGTTGACCAATCTTTTTTGCCCCAGCTTTTATCCATGGTGTATTTCACCGCCGACGCCGCGACATAGACCGTATTGCCGGTTGAGGTGACGCCTTCCAACTTGTCCCATTCGTTGGTCGCCCCCATCGCAGCAGCAGTGCGGCGCGCCTCTAGAAACGCGGCGCGCCCGTCTTTTGCGGTTCCTGCAGCATAGGCGCGGATTTCATCGTCGGAAATATACGAGGTCTGACCATCCACATAATCGGCAACCGTCACCCCGTCATATTCCGCAATCCAGCCTTCTATTTCGGCATTGTTGCCATGACCAAGCTCAATCCACGTGATGTCAAATCCGGTGGTGCGCGGATCACCGTTGCCCGCATCCTGCGTCATTTTCGCGGCATATAATGTGCCCGCGGAAAGATCACCCTTGGCATCGGCGATAAATTTGAAAAATACCCCGCCCGACGCTGTGTTATAGGTCTTGTCAGCATAGGTCGCGCTGTCATCATCCGAAAAATAGATCGTGCGATTGTCCGGCATGATCGCTGCCGTTTCGTGGCTCATCCGGCCCGTTGCATAATGCTTGACCAAGGTTTCGCCATCCGCAGAAGCGGCATTGTTGATCTCGATCATATAGCCGTAGCGATAGGGGTTCGCCATCCGGCCAAGATAATCCGACATGTTCTTGGGCTTGATATAGGTATTGTCATTGCCACCGCGAAATCCGGCCTTTTCATCGGCATCATGGTTGTTGGGGTGGTTCCACATCGCGGTGTTGTAAAAGAAATATTCTTCTGCCAACAACGGTGTGCCCCACGGCGTGATCACACCGGAACACAGCACGGCACCGCCAGCAATCGATTCCAGATCAACCATCGAAGACGCCGCCAAATCGGCCTGCCATTTTCCGGCCACCCGTAGCAACGCCAGCTTGGAAACCGCACTAGCCCCATTGCGCCCCGCGCCTTCCCATCCGGTATAGAGATAGGCACTGTTGGCCCCCGTCGGAACAAATCCGTTAAAATCCGGCGCGTTCGATGTATACATCAAATCACCCGCCACATTGTAAACCCCGCCCAATACCTGACCGGAACCAAGCGTCTCGCCGGCCCGGCCCAGCGTCACATATTCACCTGACGCCACCGATACCCCACTGCGCATATCTTCGGCGGGAATCGACATGCTTTGCGAAACCGCCGCCGCGTCAAACCCGTGCACATACCCGAGCAATGCAGGCGACACACCTTCCTCATACGCGTTCTTGCCGCCCGGATGCTGTGCGTTGATAAACAAATCGCCCAGCGCATTGGTGCTAAGTCCGGTCACTTCGGCCCCCGCTGGCATGGTTGCGATCCGGATCGGTGTGACCTCGCCCGCACTGGCCGTGAAAGGCGCGCAGAACATAGCCCCAAGCGCAACAGACGCGCGCAAATATGACTTCAGTTTCATAAGAATCTCCCAGATTTATTTGTGTTAATCGAAGCAGCCTAGGCCTGATTGTCCAATCGGTCAAACTTCTGTATCTTTCTGGATTATACCAAACAGCATGTAACCGTTTGATGTCACCCGACAGCGCCCCCCGCAACACATGCGATTTAACCACATCCGCCGCTTTTCAACGCCCCGCCCGCAATCTATAAAGCCACCAACGGCAGATGCGCGAATGCTTGCCGAGGGTATAAGGATACAGGCTGTGGCACATATTATTGTTGTCGGAAATGAAAAAGGCGGCGCTGGCAAATCGACCGTGTCCATGCATGTGGCCACGGCTTTGGCGCGCATGGGCCACAAGGTGAACGCGCTTGATCTCGACCTGCGCCAACGCACTTTTGGCCGTTATGTCGAAAACCGGCAGAAATTCCTCGCCAAGGCGGGTCTCTCTTTGCCAAGCCCGGATATGCACGATCTCCCCGAGATCGACAAAGCCGCGCTTAAACCCGGCGAAAACATCTATGATCATCGCCTGTCCGCCGCCATCGCCACCCTTGAACCCGATAGCGATTTCATCCTGATTGATTGCCCCGGCTCGCACACCCGCCTGTCGCAAGTGGCCCATTCGTTGGCCGACACATTGATCACCCCGCTGAACGATAGCTTCATTGATTTTGACCTGCTTGCCCATATCGACACCGACGCCGACAAAATCCTTGGCCCGTCGGTCTATTCCGAAATGGTGTGGAGCGCACGGCAGTTGCGCGCACAGGCCGGCCTGCCCCCGATTGACTGGATCGTGCTGCGCAATCGCATGGGCGCGCAAAACATGGTCAACAAGAAAAAAATGGCCGCCGCATTGGAAAAGCTCGCCAAACGCATCGGGTTTCGCGTTGGTCCCGGATTTAACGAACGGGTGATCTTCCGCGAATTGTTCCCGCGTGGCCTGACCCTGCTCGACCTCAAGGACATCGGCGTCAAAGGCATGAACATCTCCAACGTCGCCGCCCGCCAAGAGCTACGCGACCTGATCAAAAACCTGAACCTACCGGGTGTCGAGGTGAATTTTTAAAGCAAAGGCATAGTAATGCTGGAAAGCCAGCTATGCGAACTAGCCCGAATTATTCATGAAGCGGCGTAAATCGTTTGGCGGGCGTAGATCAAGCTGTTGAAATGTCGTATGATTTTGGTGTTGAACAAGATCATTCACCTCCAGCAGAAAATCCAGCCCGCCATGAACGACGATACACT
>JAUZRV010000212.1 GCA_030950105.1 Rhodobacterales bacterium
CCAGATATTTCTGCAACATCAAGATCCCCCGGGCCAAGGGATTGCACCCAGCGCCGCGACGCCTTCTGCATTACGATCCGGTTTATGCTCGCCAAAATATCACCTTCTAATCAATAAGTTACGCCTACATATGGATCACACGCCCATAGGCATCCAAGACACTTTCGTGCATCATTTCAGAAAGCGTTGGATGGGGGAAGACGGTATTCATCAAATCTTCTTCGGTGGTTTCCAACTGCCGCCCGACAACATAGCCCTGAATGAGTTCGGTCACCTCGGCGCCGATCATATGCGCGCCCAGAAGTTCGCCGGTTTTGGCGTCAAAAATGGTTTTCACCAACCCCTCGGGTTCGCCCAGAGCAATCGCTTTGCCGTTGCCCATAAACGGGAACCGCCCGACTTTGATGTCATAACCGGCCTCGACGGCTTTGGCTTCGGTATACCCGACCGAGGCCACTTGGGGATGGCAATAGGTGCACCCTGCGATACTCTCGGGTTTGACGGCGTGCGGTGTGCCCCCTGCGATCAATTCGGCAACCATCACCCCTTCATGGCTCGCCTTATGGGCAAGCCATGGCGCGCCGGCAATGTCGCCAATCGCATAAAGACCTTCCACGCCGGTGCGGCAATATTCATCCGTCACAACATGGGTGCGATCAATTTTGACCCCAAGCGCCTCAAGGCCCAAACCCTCGACATTGCCGACAATTCCCACCGCGGAAATCACCGTGTCGAATTCCATCTTTTCGGTTTTTCCAGCGTGTTCGATATGCGCGACCACTTTGCCTTTGGAACGATCCAGTTGCTTAACCATAGATTTCTCCATGATCTTCATGCCTTGTTTTATGAACGCCTTTTTCGCCAGCGCGCTGATCTCTGCATCCTCGACCGGAAGCACCCGATCCATCACTTCAACAACCGTGGTATCGGCCCCTAAAGTGTTGTAAAAGCTTGCAAATTCTATACCAATCGCGCCGGACCCGATGACCAGAAGTTTCTTTGGCATATGGGGCGGCACCAGCGCGTGTTTGTAGGTCCATACTTCGGTCCCGTCGGCCTCAAGACCCGGTAATTCACGGGCGCGTGCCCCTGTGGCCACCACGATATGTTTGGCCGAAAGATCTTCAACACCCTTGTCGGTTTTCACGCTAACGCGGCCCTTGGCGGGCAATGTCGCGACGCCCATAATGGTAGTCACTTTGTTCTTCTTCATCAAATGACCGATGCCGGAATTCAATTGTTTGGCCACTCCGCGCGACCGTTTGACCACGGCATCAAGATCAAATTCGATTCCGCTGGCTTTGAGGCCGAATTCTCCGGCGCGATGCATCAAATGAAACACTTCGGAAGACCGCAACAACGCTTTGGTCGGGATGCACCCCCAATTCAGGCAAATACCGCCCATATGTTCGCGCTCGACAATGGCCACCTTAAGGCCAAGCTGCGCCGCCCGAATTGCAGCGACATAACCACCGGGACCTGCCCCGATTACGATCAAGTCAAACGATTTAGCGGCCATGCGATTTCTCCGGTTGCAAATGTAGTTTGATGTTAAACTATATTTACAACCGCAGCAACGCAGCAATTACGAGATCGCATAATTCAATATCAAACCCCTATTTGGCAGGGGTGTTTTTAACCGGCTTGTAACAATCGCATGGTTTCGCCATATCCACCGGAGGCCACATAGCTTTTTTCCAAAGGCGTGAATTTGCGCGACAATGCATCATTACGATATGGAAACCGGCCAAAATCCCGGATCACTTGCCGGTGCGCTTTGGCGTGTATAATCTGGCCATCGCGCCCGATTGGCATCCGTTCGCACATCAACCGCACACAGCGTTCCTGATCACAGAGGTTCTCGGAATGCATCAGCGGCATATAGAAAAACTGCCGTGCCGGTTCATCAATCCGCATGTCCCATTTACGCGCAATCGCCACCTTGGCCGCAGCAAGCGCGTTCTTGTCCGTAGCGAAAGAATCCCCACTGCCGCGAAACATATTGCGCGGAAACTGATCCATCAAAATAATATAGGCCAACGCGCCGCTGGCATGGGTCAACCAAAGACCGTATTTACCTTCGCGCGCACCCTGCCAAGTCGATTGAAAACGGTCGCGGACCTCTTGATCAAGCGCCTCGCTGCTTTCATACCAACCGCTTGGTCCAACCTCGTCCAACCAAAATTCCAGCACATCCTCTGGACCCACCATAGAGAAGCCTCCTCACTTGCTTCAAAACCCCCAGCAAGCCAATTGTTACACACATATGCAGGGTAATGAATAGTAACAAATTGCAACATTCGCGAAACTTTATGTCGCAGTTGCGTGTTCATCTTCCTCAATCGCATTTTCAATCGCGACTTCTTGCGCAACTTCAACCGCAACGGGAGAAGACGACATCATAATCGGCGCATAGCTGTCTGTGTCCCCGATTGGCATGGCCGCCCGTTGTGTCATCCGATAAACGGCATAGATCGCAAGTGTGGCAAACAACGTCCCGATAAACAGGAAAAAACCGGGTGGGCCGATACGGGCCATAATCGCGCCGGTCAAAACCGGACCGGCAATCGCGCCCAATCCGCTGATAAAAACCATTCCTCCCGAGGCCGCAGCCATATCATCATGGTCAAGAAAATCATTGGTATAGGCAAGAAGCAGCGAATAAAGCGGGTTGGTCATGCCGCCAATTACGAAAGAAGCAGCTAACAAAGTCAGAAACTGCCCGCCAAGCACCATTCCCAATATCGCCCCAAGCGTGCCGATAATTGAAACGGCAAGGATCAATATACGCCGATCCATCCGGTCAGAGAGCCAGCCAAGCGGATATTGCACAATCAAAGCGCCGATGAAAAAGCTTGATACAAAAATGGATATCTCGTTCAAACTTAGCCCGAGACCGGCCCCATAGACGGCGGACATGCCAAATTGCGCCGAAAACAACCCGCCGAGCAAAAACATCCCCGCACATCCCAATGGGGAAATGTTGAACAGCGCGACAAGCGACAACGGTTTGGTGGTCTCGAAGGCCGGTGTCGGGCTAACGGATAATAAAATCGGCGCAAATGACACCGATACCAGACCCGAAGACACCACAAACAACACATAATTTGACGGATCACCGAGCGCCATCACCCCTTGCGCCGCAACAATTCCCAGCGTTTGCACCAACATATAAAGCGAAAGAGTTTGCCCGCGGGTTTCGTTCGTCGCCGAATTATTGAGCCAGCTTTCAGCAGTGACATACACCCCCGAAAAGCAAAATCCGATGATCGCGCGCCCAATCGTCCAGGCCGCAACATTGGGCAGCACCGGATAAAGGATCAACACTGCGGAAATAAACGACGCGAGAGCGGCAAACACGCGCACATGGCCAACCCGCCGGATCATGCCCGGGGCCAACCGCGACCCGCCCATGAAACCGCCAAAATAGGCGGACATGATGATCGACATTTCAAATGTGCTAAACCCTTCGATTTCTCCGCGAATACCCAAAAGCGTGCCCTGGATACCATTGCCAAGCATCAAAAACAGCATGCCAAGTAGCAAAGCCCAAGAGCCTAGAAAAACCTTTATCATCGCGCGTCCCTTTGTGTTTATCAGGTAATAAACCCGCGCCCTATGCCGTGTCTTCAATAAAAACGACGCTTGGGTCGCTTTTGGGGACACCGATCAGGGCAACAAAAGCGAAGCATCCCCATAGGAGAAAAACCGGTATTCTTCGGCAATGGCATGGGCATATATATCTTTGATACGCGCCTGCCCGATCAACGCCGACACCAGCATCATCAAGGTCGATTTGGGAAGATGGAAATTTGTCATCAGGGCGTCGGTGACATGAAATTGAAAGCCGGGCGTGATGAAAATATCGGTATCACCCTGCCACGGCGCGATGGTGCCGCCGCGCGCCGCCGTCTCGATCAAACGCAACGCCGTGGTGCCAACCGGGATGACGCGCCCGCCCTCAGTTTTGGTTTTGGCGATCTCGGCGGCAGCAACCGCGCTTACCTCTCCCCATTCGGCGTGCATTTTATGGCTGGATATGTCATCCACCTTGACCGGCAGAAACGTGCCGGCGCCCACATGCAATGTCACATAGGTGAAATTGACCCCCATATCGGAAAGCGCCGCGAGCAATGCCGCATCAAAATGCAGCGACGCCGTCGGGGCCGCCACCGCGCCCGAATTGCGCGCGAATACCGTTTGATAGTCCTCTTTGTCGCGCGCATCAGACGGGCGTTTGGCGGCAATATAGGGCGGAAGCGGCATCGCCCCGCCCCGCGCCAGAGCGGCATCAAAATCATCCCCCACCAGATTGAACGCCAAAACCGCCTGCCCGTCCTCTTTTGCGATCAAACGCGCGCTGAAACCGGCATCAAATTTGACCTCCTCGCCAATTTTCACTTTTTTGAGCGGCTTGATCAATGCGCTCCAGTTTCCGTCGCCGCGCGGTGAAAGCAGGGTCACTTCTATCTTGGCCTCGGTTTTCCCCGCCTCGCCGTCGCGCGCCCGCACCCCCGACAAACGTGCAGGGATCACTTTGGTATCATTCAATACCAACCGGTCACCGGCCCGAAAATAACGGCAAAGGTCGCTTACATGGGCGTCTTCCAATGTGTCCGGTGTCGCCACCAACAGGCGCGATGACGACCGGGGCACCGCTGGACGGGTGGCAATCAACGCCTCTGGAAGGTCAAAATCAAAATCACTAAGTTTCATGTTATCTTCCGGGAATAAGAGAGGAGCGCCAACACTTGTAACAAATAGGGCGTGTTGGTGCGCCTCATAAAGGGTTTCGGCCGAAAATTGAAACCATGAATGTAAAAAAGGCGGGTTGGCAAGCGGGGTAACCTGCGGGCGGCCCTTCATACCATTTCTATTTCGCGCGCCGCGCCACAAATCTATGATTCAAGTTTCTGGCGAGGCGCTTTAACGATCCCGATCCGAATTCTGTTGCGGTCGCGTCGGTTTTGGCCGCGTCACGGAAATTTCGCCGGTTTCAGGGTCGATTTTCGGGGGCGGACGGCGAAAAATCTCGCGGAAGGTTCCGGGTGTCAGAATCGATAGCGGATTCACCTTCACTTTGGGGGCATCCGACGTCCCCAGCAACTTGTAATTAAAGCCAAGCAACCCTTCGCCTTTGCGGGTCAGAACCGACCCCACCACGTTCAACATATAGATCGGAGACACCACGCCCTGCATATCCATTTCACCACTGCCAAGGGTATAGATCCCGTCCATAGACACCCCCAGAGACGCGCCAATCGCGCTGCTTTTCAACACATAAACCGCCGTTGGTGTCAGGCGAAAACTGCCTTCGACCTCGGCAAAATGGATGCCACGCCCTGCGGTTTGCTCCAACAGGCCGACGATGGACACCGCGTTTAAAAGTTCGGCCATGGCTGGCGCATCGACAAGGCGCACGTTGGTCACCTTGAGCGTGCCATTATAACTGCCCTCTTTGCCGCTCGGCACCAGTGTCAGGGACAAATCCCCACCGCGCGCCTGTTCCAACAATCCGGACGATCGAAACACCCCCCCCGCATCTTTTGAACGTATTCTAAAGGCGCTTCGCGGGCCTTGCGGGATGACCTGTCCGGTCACGGCGGTATCGCCATTCACCAATCCCGAGAACCGCCCGTCCATGCCGCCACTGGTGGTGAAATCCCCCTTGAAATTGGTCAGGCTGATCCCGTCGGAAATTTGCAGCAGGCGCACCGAAAGACTTAATGGTCCCCCAGATTGCGCGCCACTTCCGCTGCTGGCGGGGCCGCCAATAGAGGTTTTGCGCAGATCAATCGTGCCGCTGGTCACCCGAACGGCGGGGGCGGCACGCAAACCGCGCCCTTCCACCACAACCGCCGCATCGAGCCAGCCACCGGCGCGCACTTTGCTAAACCGCGCCGCATCAAGGGAACCATCGGGTTTGATCGCAATTGCGCCCTTGGCATAGAGACCCGGCGCGTCCAGTTCCAGATTATCCACGGTCGGGGGCGTGCCCAATGTGCCCGACACCGTAAGATCCCCCTGCGATTTCTGCGACAATGACCACCCAAGCGGCGCAAACCGCATACCCACCCCTGACAACCGCGACGACATGTGGAATTTGGGCCGTTGCCCGCGTGCCAATTCGATCACCACATTGGCGCGCCCGACACCCGAAACGCTGTTGTCCGGCAGGCCAATATCAAATTCCTCAACAAACCGCGGCGAAAGTTCGACCTGCCCCGATATCCGGCTTTTCCCGCCTGCCCCGGGGCCCAGTTCCGAGGCAAACCGGCCCTCGAACGGCACCTCGCCGATGCGCCCGCGCCCCTTTAGGACAAGCGAGGTATTATCCACATGCACCGCAATTTCCGGGGCCGCCAACACACGCCCCGGGATCAGCGTTTCACTGCGCACATCACGCAAGGTTCCATCAATGGCAATTTGCACCTCCTCGGGGGCAAGTTTTGGTTTGAGATGAATATTGATCAAACCGCTGACGTCGGCGCGCCCATCGGCCATTGTTGTTGATTGCCCCGCTTTTTTCAAAAAGTTGAACGGTTTGCGATCCAGAAGCGTCAACGCGGCGGTGATGGTCGAGCGCGCGCGCAACCGCACTTCACCCGGCCCTTGACGCACCCGCACATCCGGCACGATAAAACTGGTTCCCGAAACGTCGACTTCACCGCCTTGCGCCGCGCGCACCCGTCCCTGATCCAGCGAAATCGAAAATCTGTTGCGCGACAACGACGCATGGCCAGCGGCATCAAATACCGGCGGCATGGATTTGAGGAAAACCGACTCAACCTTGGAAAAATCAAATCCTACATAGACTTCCGGTGCGGTTAAAGGTTTGGACAGCAGGCCAAGTTGCACATTGCGGATATCGGCGGCCTTTAAAGTTCGCACAACCCCGTCTCGGGTGCGCTGCGCGGCGCGTTCGGGCCAAAGGTCAAGCAGGCGGTCCCGCTTGAGCGCGCGCAAGTTCCCCACCATCGACAGATCCC
>JAUZRV010000213.1 GCA_030950105.1 Rhodobacterales bacterium
CGGCATCAGCCGCCCGAACACCCCCAGATATCAACCTTCAACGCACACTCTAAACTCAGTTCAAAACGCCGCCGTCAACCCGGCCGATCCAGTGCGCCGGAAGGAAATACCCGGAGTCTGATGAATAATTCGGGCTAGGGGATTAATGCGCTTGCGCCCAATTTGGCCCTTGCCCCGCATCCACCGTTAACGGCACATCAAGATGCACCGCCGGATGGGCCGCCCCTTCCATAATACCGCGCGCCACGGCAATCGTGTCGTCAACGGCTGCGGTATCGACCTCGAATATCAGTTCATCATGCACCTGCAACAACATGCGCGCAGGTAAATGTGCAATCGCATCGGGCATCCGCACCATGGCACGACGAATCACATCTGCCGCCGCCCCCTGAATGGGTGCATTAATGGCGGCACGTTTGGCAAATCCGGCACGTGGTCCTTTGGCGGCAATTTCCGGTGTGTGAATTTTACGACCAAAAAGCGTCTGCACATATCCATGGGTTTTGGCAAACTCCACGGTGTCATCCATATAGGTGCGGATACCGGGAAAGCGTTCGAAATAGCGGTCGATAAATCCTTGTGCTTCGCTGCGCGGAATCCGCAAATTACGCGCAAGACCAAAGCCGGAAATGCCATAAATCACGCCGAAATTAATCGCTTTGGCCTGACGGCGAATATCGGGTGTCATCTCGTCCATCGGCACATCGAACATCTCGCTGGCGGTCATGGCGTGAATATCTTGCCCCTCGTGAAATGCCTGTTTGAGCGCGTCGATTCCTGCCACATGGGCAAGGATACGCAATTCTATCTGGCTATAATCAAGCGACACAAGAACCTTGCCTTCCTCTGCAATAAACGCCTCGCGAATACGCCGCCCGTCCTCGGAACGCACCGGAATATTTTGCAGGTTCGGGTCGGTCGACGCGAGACGCCCCGTGCTCGCCCCCGCGATAGAATAAGAGGTGTGCACACGCCCCGTTTCGGGATTGATGTGCTCTTGCAAGGCATCGGTGTAAGTTGATTTCAACTTGGCCAGTTGCCGCCAATCCAGAACCCGCGCGGGCAAATCATGTTCTGTTGCAAGATCCTCAAGAATATCAGCGCCGGTGGCATAGGCACCGGTTTTGCCTTTTTTTCCGCCCTCGATCCCCATTTCGTCAAACAGGATTTCACCAAGTTGTTTGGGGCTGGCCACGTTAAATTTACGGCCGGCAAGTTCATGAATTTCGGCCTCAAGCCCCGCCATTTTCTGCGCAAACGCGTTCGACATCCGCGACAGGACATCACGATCCACCTTGATGCCGGTCATTTCCATTTTGGCCAGCACCGGCACCAATGGCCGCTCAAGCGTTTCGTAAACCGTGGTCACCTGGGCGCGATGCAGGTTCGGTTTTAGATATTGCCACAGACGCAACGTTATATCGGCATCTTCGGCCGCGTATTTCACCGCGTCATCCACCGGCACTTTGTCAAAGGTGATCTTGGACTTCCCAACACCCAAAAGCGGCTTAATCGGGATCGGCGTATGATCAAGATATCGCTGGCTTAGGGTATCCATACCATGATTATGCAGGCCCGCGTTCTGCGCATAAGACAGCAGCATCGTGTCATCAATCGGGGCCACATTAATTCCGACACGGGCGAAAATCTTGGCGTCATATTTCATATTCTGCCCGATTTTAAGGATCGCATCGTCTTCCAAAACCGGCTTGAGCGCGGCGAGGCAAACCGCAATATCCATCTGCCCCTCGGCGAGTTTATCACTGCCAAACAAATCACCGGCATCACCGTCTTTGTGCGAAAGCGGGATATAACAGGCCTCGCCCGCCGTCACACAAAGCGAAATCCCGACCAATTCGGCGCGCATTTCATCCAGAGATGTGGTTTCGGTATCCACCGCCACATATCCGCGTTCCAGTATCCGATCAATCCACACCTCAAGCGTCGCAAGGTCGCGCACATGTTCGTATTTATCGGCGTCAAACGGCACCGTATCCACCGGATCGGCGGCACCTTGCACAACCTCGGCAATCGCAGGCGCGTCAACGCCCATCTGCGCGGCAATGCGTTTGGAAAGCGTGCGAAATTCCATCTCGGCCAGAAACCCGAGAAGATCATCAGAGATCGGATCACGCACCTCCAAATCATCCAGGCTAAAGGTAATTGGTGTATTTTCATCCAATTGCACCAGTTGCCGCGACAGGCGAATTTGATCGGCGTGATCAATCAAGGTCTGACGGCGTTTGGGCTGTTTAATCTCGCCCGCGCGCTCCAGAAGCGCATCAAGATCCCCATATTCGTTGATCAAAAGCGCTGCGGTTTTAATTCCAATTCCAGGTGCCCCCGGCACGTTATCAACGGAATCACCGGCCAGCGCCTGAACATCTACAACCCGTTCGGGTCCCACACCGAATTTCTCGCGCACGCCATCCACGTCAATACGCCGGTTCTTCATCGCGTCGAGCATCTCAACACCGCCGCCGACAAGCTGCATCATATCCTTGTCGGAACTGATGATGGTGCACCGCCCGCCCGCATCGCGCGCCTGCACCGCCAATGTCGCGATAATATCGTCGGCTTCCCAGCCCTCCATTTCGTGACAGGCAATATTGAACGCGTCGGTCGCACGCCGCGTCAACGGCATCTGCGGACGCAAATCCTCAGGCATCGCATCGCGATTGGCCTTGTAAAGATCATAAAGGTCATTGCGAAATGTGTGGCTACCCTTGTCAAAAATCACCGCGACATGGGTCGGTGCATCCGGCCCCGTGTTGCCCTCGACATAACGATGCAACATGTTGCAAAATCCGGCGACCGCCCCGATTGGCATGCCATCCGATTTTCGCGTGAGCGGTGGCAGCGCATGATAAGCCCGAAAAATAAACGCTGACCCGTCAATAAGATGAAGATGACAGCCTTTTCCAAATTTCGTTTCCATATCGCGCTCTCCCTCGGTGACACCCCTACTAAGGCATCAAACAGCCAGTTTCTTTTTCGTCCAAATATCCCCGCCGGAGGCTCCCGACAGCACAGCTAAAACCAGCTAACGCGGCTATTCAACGGAATCAGCAAAATCCTTATGGATTATTTTACAATCACAATAAGGACACTCGACCCATCCATGCTCATCTGGAATCTGCAACCAGACACGCGGGTGTCCAGATGCTGTATCGCCACCGTCGCAGGCCACGCGGTAACTATCAACAATGCGGGTTTCTTGAGGTTGAGTGGCCATAATCTGGCGGCTCCTTTTAGGTTTTATTTGCTCAAATATGGGCCATCCCGCGCGTCAGAGCAAGAGCACTTTATTCCCGGTCGATCCGCGCCTGATAGCAGTTATTACGTGCGGAACGCACATGAATATAGGCGACATCGGAATTTGTGAATATGCTCTCTGCCGATGCCTTCATTTGCGCCCCGCTAGCAATCTGACCGGTGCCATAATAAATCCGGTCATTTGCGCAATATCCCTTGATCAAATAATCCTGAGAAGGCGCAAGAATCGCCGGCGACACCCCATCAAACGCCGCACATCTATTGCGACATAGAAAAATCGGGCCGGTTTCGGCATAGGCGTGCAAACCGTCAAAAGGGCGAAACGCCAAAATCAGCATTCCCGCATCTTTTGGAATTTCGCACAAACAATGGCGGCACGGATTACCCTGCCCGTCGGAAACCGATTTTTCCGGCACCATACCATAGGCGTCGAGACCACTCGCCTGAAATTTGCGCACATCTTTTGTCGAGATTGGTTTGAAAACTATGGTCATGGTCGAACTCCTTTTTTTCGAAGTTCAATCATATTCGGGTCCCTCCAAGCGACCCGTTTCATGCGCAATTTATGCGGGTTTTTGCACCATACGCCCCATCATACGCCCACCAAGAATATGCACATGAAGGTGAGGCACCTCCTGCACACCATCCTGTCCGGCATTGGAAATCATCCGAAACCCGTTGTCCTGCACCCCCACAATCCGGCACACCTCGCCAATCGCACGCGTATACCCAAGGATTTCCGCGTCACTCGCCGCCAAGGCAAAGTGATCATAACTCACGTAGGGTCCTTTTGGAATCACCAGGACATGCACAGGGGCCTGCGGCCCGATATCATTGAAAGCAAGGGCATATTCGGTTTCCAGAACTGTATCATTAGGGATTTCGCTGCGCAGTATTTTGGCGAATATATTCTGATCGTCATAGGTATAATCCATCGGGCACCTCAGTCTGCATATAGATGGTCGGTTGAAGCAATTTCCAGCGCCTTGTCATTCGATATAGAAAGGAACCGGCTTAAAGCCGTGGCATTTTCGTCAACGTCACCTGCTTCACGTATCCGCAGGTGGTTTTCGAAATCTTCGTCCCTGATCCGGTCGCTTTCAAATGTCATATCGTTTCGAATCGTTGGCAACAGCCGTTCAAGCGTGTCCTTCGGGGTTTGCTCACCCGCCAGCCCCACCCTTTTGGCATGTCCGGTTAGATATTCATCGGTAAACAAACACTCGATTTCAAGAAGTTTGGTCACCGAGCGGTCCCCGCAAAAATCCTGCAACAAATCAAGATTGCCGGGGTCCATGCAAACAATCAAACGGTCGCTGTCATAATAATCAAACAACATCCGCACCAAGGCACGACGGTGTCGTGTTCGTTTGCCCAATGATGACTGGATACCGCCCAGATCGGGCAAATAAGTGTCTTCCTCGTTAAACAAATATTCGATGGTCGGAACATTGCTCACTTGACGAATTGCTTCGATCAACCGCTTGGCCACATGCCATTTCTTGCACACGATGATCATCAATTCACGTTCACGCCCCAAAGTGGCCTCGGTCTCCCAGAACCGCGTGGCAAACCGCCGCCCGATCCGCCCGCGGCCCGACAAAAATTTGAACAGGCTGCGGCCTTCGTTGGAAATCTTGAATTCCACATCTTCGGCCGCATAGAGTTTCCCCAATCGGCTTTTAAGATCTTTGGCTTCGGGGCTGATTTTGCGGGCAAACAGAAAATCTTGCGACAATAACAGGTCATAGTGGTCATCATAAAATGTCACCGGCATCCCGTAATCCGAGAACATCAAAAACGTCAATGTGCGGGTATCTATCTCGGCTTCGGGTATCAGGTGACGCACAAGAGTTTGAAAAAACGTCTCGTCAGGAATCCATGTTGTGCGGAAAAACTGCATCACATCACGGCGTTTTTTGGTGAATTTCAATATCCATTCAATCGTGCGCCGTCGCAAACACCACCACTGACTGCCAATCTGAACTTGAATGTCGTGGGGGATCTTGCGTTCAATTCCCAATTTCTTTTGCAGATTCATCGACGCATAAAACAGCGCCTTGTGATTGCGTTCATTAAAGAAGTGCCGGTAAATGAGCCGATCTTCCTTCATTCCCGTTTTTATCCAGTCGCTTTCAAAATAGTCAAAGCTTTCAATGTAATCTATATCCCTTTCATCAAGGAAATCATGGGCATATTGCGCCGATTTTATGGCCATACAATCGCCAGACAACATATAAAAATGCGTCGCACGTGGAAAAGCGTCTACTGCCGCTTCCACTGCATTTAACGTCGCCTGCACCAGCGACCATTCCCCCCAACCGCATTTGATCCGTTTACGCGCAAACGCAACATTGGGATTTTCGGCCAGCGCGGTTTTGATTTCCTGGAAAAATTCGGGTTTGGCGCTCGCATCGAAATGGATCGCCATGTAGTCACCGGCCGCAGTAAGACGCTCGGCTTGCTTGATAATTGCATCCGGATCCTTGTGGCACAGTAGTATGAAGGCAATTTTTGCCATTTTGGAAACGATAACCCCTATTTATCACCATTATCTATATGTTAGTGATGAACAGGCATTGAATAAACAGGCTATCTTTGCTTTTTTAAGAACAAGTAACTGGGGCTGCTCAATAAGTCACAGAAAATGAGGAAGGCAGTATATCATGGGGTTTCCCGGCACTTGGATGACAGAGAGTGAAAGTTTGGTATATCGCGTGGTGCCTAAATGTGCCTGCTCGACCATTGGCCAGATCATGTATTACTCGGATCACGGTGATTTTTTTGACGGCGACATCCATGACGCCCAACAAGGCCTGCATAAGTGGGCATTGGAAGACAGCCAGCCGTTGATTGAACAAAACGTAGCCGCACATAGTTCTTATACGTTCACTTGCGTGCGCAACCCTTACACAAGAATTCTGTCGTCGTTCTTTGACAAAATTTGCGGGATACAACGAAACGGCAACCGCTATCGTGGCAATCTTGTGCCGCTGTTGATCCAGAAATACGGAATCGAAGTCGGCGGGGACGATGGCAAGCAAGAGTTTGACCAGATCAAATCCTTCCGGCGGTTTCTGTTGTTTGCGCGTGACACCATTCGGTGGCGGCGTCCGATGGATCCCGATATTCACTGGTCGGCGCAATCGGGCCATGTTTCAACGTTCATCGCCAATGGTGGCCGTTACGACAAGATCTTCTGGACCGAGAAATTCAACGAAGGCATGGGCGAGGTTCTTGGATCGGTAGAGAGCGCCCATTCGGTTGATCTCGACAATATGCAGCGTTTCAACGAAAGCGAGGGCCACGGCCCGAAACGCGCCCATCCAGTTGAGGATTATTTTGACGATCTGTCGATGCATCTGGTCTATGAAATCTACAAACGCGATTTCCGCCTGTTCCAGTATGATTTCGAAGATCCGTCCAACAAATTCCCTATCGCCGATATTGATCTTGACGAGGTCCACGCAAAACTTGGTGAATAAAATTAGCGTTTGATCATAAGCCGCGCTGCCAACCAGCCGGTGATCAAAAGCATGATATCAACCGGCATCCAATAGGCGGCGGCCACGGTATCGTCCATCGCAAACGGATAGGTATAAAGTGCCAATCCGTTAAGTCCCCCGGCGGGGGCGGCAAATAATATCGCGGCAATATTGGTGACAAAATGCACCCCCATCGCCGCACCCAAATTGCCGCTGCGCGCGGTAAGGTCGGCAGCAACCAGGCCAAACAGGACAGCGGTAAAAACCACCAAACGGGCATTTTCACCGGCCCCGGCGGGATCATAATGCAATAGGCCGAACAAGATCGACGGCAGCGCAATCCATATCCATGGGCTGCGGAACCGCGCGGCGAGTTGGCTCTGAAGATACCCGCGGAAAACAAGTTCCTCTGCGGTGATCTGGACAAAAATGGCAACAACGGCAAGGGGCAAAACCGCCCGCCAAATCGCTGCGTCGAGATTGGGGGCAGGCATGAATTTCGCCGGCATCGGGATCAACGCAACGCAAATATAGAGCACCACAATCGCCCCGCTCACGCGGAGAAAATCGCGTGTTACAAGGCGCAATGGCCCGAACAAGCCAAGCAACCCGCGCCTGTGAACAAGTCGCAAAGGCACCCAAAGTGCGGCAATCATCATCAAAAATGACCCAAGTAAATAAAGCACACCCTGTGGCGTCGATCCGCTCTCGATTTCGGCGCTGACTTGTGGCCAGTTCATCGCGGAATCCAGCTGCGCAATGGTGGCAAAATAAAACAAGCCGAGCGCAAAATACCCGATTGTAGTCATCGCACTGCCCATGATCAAACGCCCAAGACCGGACGTCGGTTGGGCAGGATCAATCAAGGGTTGGTAATTCGGGTATTTCATCGTGCGCACGCTATCCACCTATTTCCGCGACTGCAATCGGGGTTTTGAAGGCCATGCTTTTGTGGTGGCATTATCATCTATATTGGCACTGAAATTCACGTCGCACCTTGTGCCTTTGGCCGCGTGCATTTATCCCTTTCCCAAACACATTCCCGGGGGAGCCATTGCAATGACCAAATTTGACAAATCCAAACTGCCAAGCCGCCACGTCACCGAAGGACCAGAGCGCGCACCGCATCGTTCATATCTCTATGCAATGGGAATTTCCGAAGCCGAAATTCATCAACCGCTTGTCGGCGTCGCCACCTGTTGGAACGAGGCGGCACCGTGTAATATCGCCCTCAACCGTCAGGCGCAGGCCGTCAAAATGGGCGTCAAGCAAGCGATGGGCACCCCACGCGAATTTTGCACCATCACCGTGACCGACGGGATTGCCATGGGCCATGAAGGCATGCGTTCGTCATTGGCCAGTCGTGAAACCATTGCCGACTCGGTTGAATTGACCATGCGCGGCCATTGCTATGACGCGCTTGTCGGGCTTGCCGGTTGCGACAAATCCTTGCCCGGTATGATGATGGCGATGATCCGCCTTAATGTGCCGTCGGTGTTTATCTATGGCGGCTCGATCCTTCCGGGTCGTTTTGAGGGCCGTGACGTCACCGTTCAGGATGTGTTCGAGGCCGTTGGCCAACATCAGGCCGGCAATCTCTCGGATATTGATCTTGAACGGTTGGAAACTGTGGCCTGCCCGTCTGCGGGCGCGTGTGGCGGGCAATTTACCGCCAATACTATGGCCTGTGTTTCCGAGGCGATCGGCCTTGCGCTGCCAAATTCCGCCGGTGCGCCCGCCCCTTACGAAAGCCGCGATGTCTATGGCGAGGCGTCGGGTCGTGCGGTGATGAACCTGATCAAGAAAAATATTCGTGCCCGCGATATTGTAACGCTTGAATCGTTGCAAAACGCGGCGCGGGTTGTAGCCTGCACCGGCGGGTCGACCAATGCCGGTCTGCACCTGCCCGCCATGGCGCATGAGGCGGGTATCGAATTTTATCTTGATGATGTCTGCGATATTTTCCGCGACACACCCTATTTTGTCGATCTCAAACCGGGTGGCGCTTATGTTGCCAAAGACCTCTACGAGGCGGGCGGCGTTCCGGTGATCATGAAAGAGCTGCGCAAAGCGGGATTGATCCACGAGGATTGCATGACCGCCACAGGCCGTAGCATGGGTGAAGAAATTGATATCGTAGAGCGCGAGGCCGATGGAAAAGTGATCTATCCGGTCAGCACACCGATTTCAGAAACCGGCGGCGTTGTTGGTCTCAAAGGTAATATCGCGCCCTCTGGTGCCATCGTAAAAATCGCAGGCATGGCCGAGGATGAAATCGTGTTCACTGGCCCTGCACGGGTTTTTGAATGTGAAGAAGACGCATTTGAAGCCGTGCAAAACCGGACTTACAAAGAAGGCGAAGTTCTGGTTATCCGCAACGAAGGCCCGTCTGGCGGCCCGGGTATGCGCGAAATGCTCGCCACGACTGCGGCCTTGTCAGGTCAAGGCATGGGCAAGAAAGTTGCCCTGATCACCGATGGGCGTTTTAGCGGCGCAACCCGCGGGTTTTGCGTGGGCCACGTTGGACCGGAAGCGGCGCATGGCGGGCCAATCGCGCTTTTGCAAAATGGCGATGTGATCACCATCAACGCCATCACCGGCACGCTTGATGTAGATGTTTCCGACGAAGATCTGGAAAAACGCAAAGCCGATTGGAAAGGCCCGCGCGAGACAATCTATGCCACGGGCGCGCTTTGGAAATATGCGCAACAAGTCGGCGAAGCCTATTATGGCGCGGTCACCCACCCCGGCGGCAAAGCCGAACGCCATATCTATATGGACCTCTAAACGGACAGTTTGGTGGACCGCTTGCAAACAACACGCCCTATTTTGGCTTTTGCGGCATTTTTTTACGTGGCGGGATGCAGTTATCTGCCGGAGGGCGGGGTCGCTCCGAATACGGCCAACGCAGAAAGCAAGGTTGGGTTTTTCGCACGGTTACAAGGTGATCCGATAAAATCGGGGGCCGTGATGCGCCGCGCGCCCATGGCCGGTGGCAACGTTGTTGTTGCCGGACCCAAAGGATATTGTATTGACGGAAAATCACTATCCGACAAAATATCCGGTGGTTTTGCAATTCTGGCCAGCTGTTTCAATCTGACCAAAGGCCGCGTTGGCGGCTATGTCGAACCCGCACTTATGACCGTGACGGTGCTGCCCAGAAAACTTCGCGCCGAGCAGCCGGATGCCGCAACTTTGGGATCTGGAACCACGCAGGTTCTAGAGAGAATTGACGGTGACGGCCTTAGCCTTGTGCATCTCGCGCGCGGCGGCAAAGCGCTCTCGGAAAATTCCGATCCGAAATACTGGCGCGGTGCAATGGTGATCAATGGCCATGTTGTCGGCCTCGCGGTTTATGCCCCAAACGGCAGCGAATTGGCGGGACCAGAGGGCCGAAAACTTGCTATGGCGCTGGCGGAACAATTGCGCACAGTAAGTCCTTACAAAGATTACACGCCGCAAGCCACCGACCCAAATACAACAACAGAAACGCCGCTTGAGAGTGACGACAGTTCTCTCCCTGCTGCAAAAACTGGCTTAAAACGGTTATTTCCACGACTGTTTCAATGATTTCGTTTAGGTTTTAAGATAAGACAACAGTAGACATATCAAATGTGGGCAATAGAACCTGCGAAACGCGATAATATCCGAGGCAAAATGACAAATCTGGGCAAAAAACTCGTTGCATCCTTGTTACACCGGCGCACTTTGCGGCGTTGGTCTCGGGCCGCTCGCAAGGCCGACACGGTTGATTTACCTGAATTGCGCACCCAGCGCGGCCATGCACGGCGATTGCGTCATCATCTGGATCGGCTCATTTATATCGCAGAGAGCCGTCTGGCCTTGCCAATGATTGGCTCGACCGCGTTCAAGCGCCCGCACGGTTCCGATTGGTCATGGCGGCCCGAGTTATGGCGTGGCCCGCTGCCCTCGCCGGGATTGTCGACTGTGCAAACCAAATCAATGCTCGGCGACGAGGTGACGCTGTTTCATGATTGCGAACGTTCGGAATTGACCCTGCGCCAATTGCGCAACCGCCGCGAGGCCGATCTTGCGCCTTTTGGCTTGCGTATGGATGTTTTCCGGTTTGATGGGTCTTTCCTATCTTTGGTCATAGACCTGCCACCAGAGGCCGCTTCAGGTCTTAAACGCAAGCACCTTTTGCGTATGGATGCCATTGTCGAGATGGAAAAGCCGCTCGAAATCTTTGCCCGTTTGAATATCAAGCACGGCCCGAATACCGAACAAATCGTGCGTGAAATGCCGCTCCATGAAGAAGACATCTTGGTCGAATTTGACCTCGCCTATACCAACCTGAATGAAAAACGCGTGGACCGTCTTTGGCTCGATTTGATTTTCGAGAACCCGGAAATGAGTCAGGTCGTGTTGCGTGATTTGACATTCTCGCGCCGACCACGCGCCGAACTATGACATCAACCACCACAACATCGCGCCCCAACGGGAGGCATAAATGAGCAATTTCACCCTGACAAAAACCCGCCTGTTTGAAGGTGTTTGGGAAGGCGTCCTACTTAAAAATGCCGAGGGTAGCGGCCCGCCTGCACTTGAAGTGACCCATCTCGACAAGCCGGTTTCCGGTGTGCAAACCACAGAAGATCGTGAGGCGGGGCATTGGATCGTTCGGGTGCCAATTCCGGTTGACGTTATTTGCGATGGCGTTCAGGTTTTTCTTATCAACGATGTCGCAACAGGTGAAACGTTAGAAAGCTTTACATTGCTGGCGGGCGAAGCATTGGGCGATGATTTTCGCGCCGAAATGGAGCTTCTGCGTGAGGAACTCGATATGTTGAAACGCGCGTTTCGCCGGCATTGTCTTGAAACCATGTAGGCCCTTTGGCGATTCCGGTTTACGCAGCGTTTGACGTGACAATCTAGCAAATTTTCGGTGTGATGCGTCGACGTGATGCAACGCGACAGAGGAGATTTCAATGACCACCTATCCACATCTTTTGGCCCCGCTTGATCTTGGCCATACCATACTGAAAAATCGCGTTCTTATGGGGTCGATGCATACGGGTCTTGAGGAAACCAAAGACTGGAATCGCGTCGCCGAATTTTATGCCGCGCGCGCGCGTGGCGGGGTCGGCCTTATGGTCACTGGCGGCATGGCACCCAACCGCGAAGGCGGCGTTTTTCCGGGGGCGGCGGGTCTTTTTACCGCAGACGATATCGCCAATCACACCATTGTCACGGATCGCGTGCATGCCGCAGGTGGCAAAATCGCGATGCAAATTTTGCACGCCGGGCGCTATGCCTATAGCCCCGAATGTGTCTCGGCAAGCGCTGTCAAATCGCCGATTTCACCGTTCCCGCCCAAAGCACTTGATGAAGACGGTATCCAGAAACAAATAGCAGATTTTGTCACCGCAACCGTGCGCGCACGCGAAGCCGGTTATGACGGGGTCGAAATCATGGGCTCCGAAGGTTATTTCCTCAACCAGTTCCTCGTCACCCACACCAACAAACGCGACGACGAATGGGGCGGGAGTTATGAAAACCGCATGCGCCTCGCGGTCGAAATCGTGCGCCAATGCCGCGCTGCGGTTGGGGGTGATTTCATCATTATTTACCGGCTGTCGATGATTGATCTCGTTCCTGACGGGTCAACATTTGACGAAGTGGTGCAATTGGCCGTCGCCGTCGAGGCGGCAGGGGCCAGCATTATCAACACCGGAATTGGTTGGCACGAGGCGCGGATTCCCACCATCGCCACATCCGTGCCGCGCGCCGCGTTTAGCTGGATCACCAAAAAATTGATGGGCAAGGTGTCGATTCCGATCATCACCAGCAACCGCATCAACACACCGGACGTGGGCGAAGATGTTCTGGCCACCGGATGCGCCGATATGGTGAGCATGGCCCGCCCGTTCCTTGCCGATGCCGAATTCGTCAACAAAACAGCGAACGGGCAAGCCGATAAAATTGCGCCTTGTATTGCCTGCAATCAGGCCTGTCTTGATCATACTTTTGGCGGCAAAATGACGACTTGTCTGGTCAATCCGCGGGCCTGTTTTGAAACCGAACTTGCGCTTGAACCCACCACAAAACCCAAAACTATCGCCGTCGTTGGTGCCGGGCCTGCCGGTCTTTCTACCGCAATCGCCGCCGCCGAACGTGGGCACCAAGTATCGCTGTTTGACCGCGCTGATCAAATCGGCGGGCAACTCAACATGGCGCGCGTGGTGCCGGGAAAAGAAGAATTTCACGGGCTGGTAGAATGGTATCGCACCATGCTTGCCGATCTTGATATCGCTGTGCATCTGGGGTGTGAAATTGCCGCCGATGATTTAGACGGGTATGACGAAGTTGTCATTGCCACCGGTGTTTTACCGCGCGATGTCGGCATTTCCGGTCAAGACGGCCCGAATGTCGTCTCTTATATCGACGTGCTGCGCCACAAAGTGCCGGTTGGCAAACGCGTGGCCATTGTCGGCGCTGGCGGTATTGGGTTTGATGTTGCCGAATTTCTTGTCGAAGATGGCAGCAGCCCCGCCCTCGATCTCGCCGCATGGAAGGCCGAATGGGGTGTGGGTGATCCGTCGCTCACCCGCGGTGGTTTGGCCGAACAAGGCGCACAACCCGCGGCACCGGCCCGCCAAGTGACCCTGCTCCAGCGGAAATCGGAACGATTGGGCAAGCGGCTTGGCAAAACCACCGGCTGGATTCACCGCGCGACATTAAAGATGAAGCAGGTCGAAATGATTGGCGGGGTAAACTATGAACGCATCGACGCCGATGGCCTGCACATCAGTTATGGCGAGGCGCGCGAAAATCCCCGTTTGATCGAAGTGGATACCGTTGTATTATGTGCTGGTCAGGTATCGGAACGCTCGCTGGCTGACGCTCTGGAAGCCAAAGGAATCCCGTGTCACGTAATTGGCGGGGCTGACTTCGCTGGTGAACTTGATGCCAAACGCGCGATTGATCAAGGCACCCGGTTAGCGGCAAGTTTATAGCATATGCGGCAACCGATTCTTCTATAAAGTCAAATACAGGGCGCACGACATCTGCTAGCTTCACAAATACGTTGCACCGAATTGGAAAGGTCACGTTATAATGCTCGTCAAAGAATTATTCGAAATTGACAAAATTCATGTTCCGGTAAAACGCATGAAATCTCTTGATGCCGCCAAAGTTGACGAAATCGCAACAAGCATGCTTGAGGAAGGGCAAACCACGCCCATCCGGTTGCGTGCCGGCAAGGACCGGTTTGTCCTAATCGAAGGCCTTCATCGCCTTGAGGCCCTTAAAGCATTGGGGGAGAGCAAAGTAGAAGGTTATTTAGTGCGCGCGCAATTGCATTGATTTAACGGCCACACACAAAATGGAAACGCCTGTTTCTTTGTTTCCATGCCCTAAACGATCCCCGACAAAACCCTGATATTGTCCTGCCCATGCCCTGCTTCTGCCTGAATTGGACGTGATACCGATTGTTGAAATAGAACACAGAGGTATTGCAGATAATGGATCGCCTGACAGAAATGGAAGCCTTCGCCACAGTCGTGGACCAAGGCGGATTTACAGACGCCGCCAAAAAGATGGGGATTTCAAAATCTGCCGTTTCCAAACACGTTTCGTCACTTGAGGCCCGCCTTGGTGCGCGGCTCCTGAACCGGACAACCCGCCGCGTTAGCCCGACAGAAATTGGCCTTGCCTATTACGACCGGGCGCGGCGTGTGTTGAATGATGCCGGTGAAGCCGATGCTTTGGTGTCTTCGATGCAATCGGAACCCTCGGGTCTGTTGCGAATTTCTGTAGCAACCGATTTCGGGGTCAACCATTTGTCTCCGGTGCTTGGTGATTTCCTCAATGATTTCCCTGATATCACGGTCAACATGGTGCTCAATAACCGCTTTGTTGAACTGATTTCCGAAGGCTTCGACATGGCGATCAGAATTGGGGAGCTGGAAGACAGCACACTACGAGCGCGTAAATTGACCGAAACCACCAAACGGATGATCGCGTCGCCCGCCTATTTTGAAAAATATGGCCGCCCTGAAAAAATCGACAATCTAAACGATCATAAATTGCTACATTATTCGAGCCAATCCGCCGGCAACATGTGGAAACTGACCGCGCCATCCGGTGAAAAACGCCAAGTGCGCACCGCCGGCTGGTTGAGTGTAAATGACGGCCAATCCCTGTTGAACGCCGCAATATCCGGCCTTGGCATCGCCTATTTGCCGAGCTTTCTCTACGGGGAAGCGATGGAAAAGGGCCTTATTGAAGACGCTATTCCCGATCTTCCGGTAGAAACCCAAGGCATCTACGCCGTTTACCCACCGGGCCGCTTTACCCAACCCAAAGTGCGCGCATTTATTGACTTTTTGGCGCATACATTCGCCGACAAAGGGCCAACCAGCTGGTAACAATCTATTCCCCTGCCAACAGCGTCTGCCGCTTCCCTCGGTGACATTTGGCTTCCTTGCCCCGGCCTCTTTATGAGCCGGGGTTTTCTTTTTTGGCTCCCAAAACCCGGTTCTTATTCAATATTCAAAAGAACCGCTTCAACGCGACGATTTGCTTCACGACCCGCCTCGGTCAGGTTTGCGGTTCTGGGCGACAAATACCCCATACCTTCGCCTGTCATTTGTTCGCGGGGCACATTATACGCCTTTGCCAGACGGTCAACTACAGAAGCTGCACGACGTTTGGATAGTGCAATATTGGCGGCCAGCGACCCTTGCGAATCTGTATGCCCCACCAATGCCACCTTGCGTTTCGGGTTGGCCAATAAATAGGCCGCCAGCTTGGCCAGAGAAGGGAATTCACCATTGCCGAGCTTTGAAGACCCCGTTTGAAACCGCAAGTCGGACAACACCACATGGCCGTTTTGCTCCAAAGCTTGCCCCATAGAAAGCGTTTCACCCGTCAGTGCGATAATCGGTTGGGCGACCTGTGGCGTTGCATCGGCTGTTATCGTTGTATTTACAATCTTGCCCGCCGGTGAGACGTGAAAAAGCTGCACAAAGCCAGCCACCGAAGATTTACTTATCAGTAATGTCACATATTCTGCGGTGTCTCCGGTTCCCGATTGCGCGGTAAGAAATCGGTAATCAAAAAGATCGACATGCATATCTGGTGCATCAATCACTTCAATTTCAAATCTGAAATCAAACCCCCCGCAGGTTTTCGCCTGACATTCGAACAGTATTTCAAAACCTGCCGTTTCCAATTGATCGCGCAAGGGGGCGGTAATTTGCAGCGTGCTTTGCCCCACAATATCTATCTGCCAAACCTGCCGTAAAATACGCCCTTCAACAGGTTTAACCGGAACAATACCTTCTACGGCCGGCCCCGTTGGTATCCGGTAACTATCTGGATCCAAGGCACTTTCCTGCACAAGGCGGGCATTCGACGGCAATTGCAAGCTTAGCGCAACCGCCGCAGGAGGCAGCAGATACGCGCCAACAAAGGCGGATAATATGAAAATTGGGCGGATCATCTGTTTTGGGAGTGATACTCATCGTTGGGGCGCATGTCGACGGCGCTGGCGACGCGATTGGTCATGTTGTAGAAACCCGCCACATTGGCAATATCCCAAATATCACGGTCACTAAACCCGACATCACGCAGCGCCTGACGGTGATGTTCTTCTATCGTTGCGCTGTCTTTTGTCATCAATTCTGCAAAATCGAGCATCGCCCGTTGGCGCGCATCAAGATCGGCAGCACGGTAATTCATCACCATCATTTCGCCA
Source organism: Rhodobacterales bacterium (assembly GCA_030950105.1). GTDB lineage: Bacteria > Pseudomonadota > Alphaproteobacteria > Rhodobacterales > Rhodobacteraceae > JAUZRV01. The sequence continues at coordinate 16,483 of JAUZRV010000213.1, forward strand.
AGGATCGGATCACCCGAAAGCGCACGCACCGCAGCCCCATGCGCGGTCAGGCAATAGAAGCATTTGTTAACAGAGGAAACCACAACGCCGATCATTTCCCGATCAAGTTTTGACAACCCGCTCTCACCGAGCATCAAATCATTATAGAGCGCGGCGAATGTATTTAACTTTGTAATATCAAATGCATAGGCCTGAAGAACATTTGGTATCAGCCCCAATTTGTCAGTGCAAATATCAAAATATTTCTGCGTTGCATCAGGCAACGGTGACACCATCGGCAGGTCAAGGGCCGTGGGTTGATCCGTTTTGGTCATAATAGAGTGTCCTTTTCGAGAATCCGATAATGATACTGTCCCACAACCTCCATCCCGAGGGAAGCATAGAGCGCATTTGCGCCGGTATTTTCAGTGGTGCAAACACACGCGATATGATCAGCACCTTGGGATAGCGCCCAAAAGGCCGCGCGCCGCATGGCATAGATTCCCATGTTTTGGCGTCGCTGATGAGGCCGGATTTCAAGCGCATGAACCATCGCAACGCCTGCATGGATCGCAACAAAACCGGCAGCGGCAGGATGGTCGTTCAACCGTCCAAGCAACGATGTTTTTGGCCCTTTGGCACGGTGCATAATATCTACGCGCGCCTGGGAAATGCCCCCTTTGGCCCAAATGTCGATCTGGATGGCCAAGGGTTCCCAAACGGTAAACGCGGTGACAGGCGGGGGTTGAACGGTGGCAATCGCCGAAACAGGTGCCTGATACATTGTAACCGGATCTTTGATTTTATAGCCGCGCGTTTCAAGCATCGCATCAAGCGCCTGATCCCCCGCACGGATCATGAACAGCATCGGTTGCCCGAGATCACGCATCGCACTTTCTGCAATCGGCAGCTCATCGGGCGTAACTGCCCGCCGCGCGGTGGCCGCCGAAACCCTGCTACCGCCGCCTGATCCGGTGCGGATTTGCCACGGCCCAAGGTCCGTTATCTGTGCCGCCGGCCAAGTGCCGTCAATCACATCATAAAGAGTTATATCTTTCGAATTCATTGTGGAAACTTCTCTGCCAATTCTGCCATTGCGGTCTCTATGCGCGCGCTATCCACGCCTCTGATCACGATATTTGCGCCAAATAAACCGTTTTGGATAAAGGGGTAGGATCCGATTGAAAGGTCGTCAAACCGTGCGGCCAATTTCGCCAATGGCCCGGCGATTTCGCCTTCGCCACGATTGATCCGCAATGTTTGACTTTGCAAAGGCTTACCGCCCGACAAGGTGGGCAACAACGAGGCCACCATCGCCTTGAATACAGCGGGAACACCGGCCAGAACATGCACGTTTTCGATGCTAAAACCGGGTGCAATGGACACCGGATTATCAATCAATACCGCCCCCTCCGGAATACGCGCCATACGCAACCGCGCGGCGTTGATTTCGCTGCCGTTACGGGTGTAATGCGCCTCAAGCAGGGCGCGGGCATCGGCGCGCACATCAATGAACCGATCGAACGCCGCCGCCACACAATCGGCGGTGATATCATCATGGGTCGGACCAATTCCGCCACTGGTAAACACATGGGCATAGCGCGCAGAAAGCGCCTGCACTGTGCTGATTATGGCTTCGTCATCATCGCTCACCATGCGAACTTCCTTGAGGTCGATCCCGACTTGGGCCAATTCACCAGCCAGATAATACATATTGGCGTCGCGGGTCCGACCCGAGAGGATTTCATCGCCAATAATCAGAATGGCAGCGGTCGGGTTCGGCATTTTGCAGGCTCCTTGCGGGTTTATCCCCCAACGTATAGGCCTCTGTTCATGCGCTTTCAAACCCCACTTGTGCCCGCGACGCTTATCCGTCGATATAAACGCTTTTTGGCGGATATTCGGCTTGAGGACGAGCGCGAAGTGACCGCGCATTGTGCCAATCCCGGGTCGATGATGGGGCTGGCCGAACCGGGGATGCGGATTTGGGTCGAACCAAACGATGATCCCAAAAAGAAGCTCAGATATGGTTGGCGTTTGGTTGATCATGAAAACGGGCATTTTACGGGTGTTGATACCACGGTGCCCAATCGCGCAGTTCGTGCCGCATTGATCGCGCGCGCAATACCGGAGTTAGCCGCCTATCCAAACGTGCGCCCCGAAGTGAAATACGGCGAAAACAGCCGGATTGACTTTCTGCTTACGGGGGAAGGCATGAAAGACACGTATGTCGAGGTGAAATCGGCAACATTATCACGGGTGAATGGCCTCGCAGAATTTCCCGATAGCGTCACCAAACGCGGGACCAAACATCTTGGCGAATTGACGGCAATGGTAGAGCAAGGTCATCGGGCCGTCCTGTTTTATCTGATACAACGCACCGATTGCACATCTCTCGCGGTGGCCGCCGATATTGATCCGGTCTATGCAACCGCATTTGACACGGCACGCGCCGCGGGTGTCGAAGTCTTCGCTTATGATACTGTGATTACACCTTCGGAAATAGTTATGGGAAAACCGGTGCCTCTTGGCGTCGTTGCCTCTGGTTCTTTGGGCTAATCCACCTTAAGTAGCAGGTATAGACAATTTATTTCGAGGCAAACCTGTGACCATTCCCCATCGCGGACGTTTAACCAAGGACGGCATCCGAATCCATGAAGCGGCAGATTTTGCCGGCATGCACGCCGCCGGGCGGTTGGCGGCAGAAATTCTTGATCGAATTGCCGACCATGTCACCGTCGGTCAGAGCACCGGAGAAATTGACCGGTTGATCGAAGAAATGGTGGATGATGCCGGTGCTAAATCAGCAACCATTGGCTACAAGGGCTATAAACACGCCAGCTGTATTAGTGTGAATCATGTGGTGTGCCACGGGATTCCCGGCAGCAAAATTCATAAATGGAAAAACGACAAACACAATAGAACCAATGACGTCCTATTGGAGGGCGATATTCTAAATATTGATGTCACCGTTATTGTGGATGGCTGGTTTGGTGACACAAGCCGAATGTATGTAACAGGAAAACCAAAAGACTTTGCGACGAAGCTTATCGACAGAACACATAACGCCCTATTCAAAGGCATCGAGATGGTCAAACCGGGCAATACATTTGGCGATATTGGCCATGCAATCCAATCCTACGCTGAAAAATTTGGGATGTCTGTGGTGCGCGACTTTTGCGGCCACGGCCTTGGGCGGGTGTTTCATTCGCCGCCAAATGTGGTGCATTACGGACGCGCCGGCAGCGGGCCGGTGCTCGAGGAAGGCATGTTTTTCACCATTGAACCAATGATAAATCTGGGCCGCCCCGAAACCAAAGTATTGGGCGATGACTGGACAGCCATTACACAAGACAAAAGACTTTCGGCACAGTTTGAACATTCCATTGGCGTCACGGCGACAGGGTACGAGATTTTCACCCTGTCACCAGCGGGAACGTTCCATCCGACCTATTCGAATTAGGCGGCGGCGTTCACCTCAAGCGGCATTTTTTCAACATGATGCGTGAATGCTGCGTCAAATGCCCAACCTTCAACAGATGGATCGCTCCACTCCGGACCAAAGTTGTCATCGCTCAATCGACCGTGAACCGTGATTTCCGCATCCATGCCAAATGGCGGGATGGGCGCGCGTGCCGACCGGAATGTCATCGACATTTCGGCATCGGGCATCCCAAGGGCAAGGTGTTTTTGATGGCGAGGTTGCGCAGCACGCGCCTTGCCAACAACCGCGGATAGGGCAAGTTGCGCCACCAGTTCCGGTGAAATTTCTGTCCCCAACAGGCAATATAGCGACGGCAACAGATCATATAATTCGTCCACATCGGTATCGGTGCGCGGTGTCATCAACAATGTGGTCACTTGCGGGTTGTGATACTCTGCGGACAAGGCTACTCTATGGCTCAACTTGCCGTCAATTCTTTCGTTAAGAACCACCAAATCTATCGCCCCAAGCCCGACATAAGCCATCGCAACCGAAATACTTTCGGCATTGATAACATGAAATCCGCGCTTCAAAAGTGCCATCGTTATCCCGGTTTGGGCCTCGCGATTATCATTTAGTACCAGTGCTTGCATTTGGTTTTCCTCTTGGCAGCAATTCTTGTTGTCTGCGTCAAAGGTAAAGCGGAATTTCCTAAAAAATTCCTAAAATGCGTGGGGAATTTTGAGAAAATTCAAAGAAGTTTTGAAAAGAAATCATAACGCCTTGATGTTATGGAATAAGCCTTGGAAAACCCCGACCGCATTTAGCCAGCAGCCGGGGATTTTTTGTTCGGGTTAATTTTGTGAAAGGCTTTGGGCGAGGCGCATCAATTGCACGGCTTCGGCGCGATAGCCAAATTCATCCGTTCCTTTTGCCGAATTCGCCAACGCAATCGCTTGGGGGTAATCCCAATTGCCAAGCGTATTCTCACCGCGCAGCAGTTGCCCAAATCCGGCAATCGCCATTGCAAAATCCATTTCGTCGCTCACTTCACCACCTGCCCTTATCGGGGTCTCCAACAATTGGCTCTGGCTTGCCCCCGGCACTTTGTAACGCAACTTGAGAAACCCAAGTTCGCCATTGTCACGGGTCGCTTGCCCCGATTGATAACGTAACGGGTCACTCAACTGCGCAGGCGAGCCAACCGGCGTTACCTCATACAGCGCCGTCACCGAATGGCCCGCACCGATATCACCGGCATCAACCCGATCGTTGTTAAAATCCTCGCGGCGCAAAATGCGGGTTTCATATCCGATAAGACGATACTCCGCGATTTGCGCCGGATTGAATTCAACCTGAATTTTCACATCATTGGCAATCGGGAACAGCGCGCCGGAAAATTGATCAACCAGCACCTTTTGCGCCTCGGCCAGCGTATCAATATAGGCGGCCTGCCCATTGCCGTTTTGCGCAAGCGCCTGCATGGTTGCATCGTCAAGATTGCCGCGACCAAATCCAAGCACCGAAAGGTAGATCCCGCTCTCGCGCTTGTCCGCAATGAATCGCTTCAGGGCCTGTGGATCACTAATCCCCACATTGAAATCACCATCTGTCGCCAGAATCACCCGCGTTATTTCGCCCTCTTGCGCCATGCCTGCCGCCACCGAATAGGCCTGCTGCAATCCCGCCTGCCCCGCGGTGCCCCCCCCCGCCGAAAGTCGATCGAGCGCGTCAAGAATCTTGCCGCTCTGCGAAGCCGATGTCGGTTCAAGCACCTGCCCGGAACTGCCCGCATAGGCGACAATGGAAATCTTGTCTTCCGGGGTGAGTTTGGACAACATCAACGACAGGCTTTTCTTCAACAACGGCAGTTTATCGGGCGAATTCATCGACCCTGACGTATCAATCAGAAACACCAGATTAAGCGGCGCACGATCTGTGATCGCGGGCATCTGCCCCTGTATCGCAATATGCACGATCTGTGTGCCACTGTTCCACGGCGTGCCGGTGACCGTCACCGTTTGGCGAAACAGGGCATCCTCGGGGGCCTGATAGTCATAGGGGAAATAATTCACCATTTCCTCGATCCGCACCGCTTGGGCAGGGGGCAATTGCCCCGCCATCAAAGACGAGCGCACAATCGCATACGACGCCGTATCCACATCTATTGAAAACGTCGAAACCGGATCTTCGCTGGTGATCTTGAGAGGGTTCGCCGTGGCATCGGGAAAGGCTTCTGTATTCACGTCCTGACGCATGAAACCATCGGCAACATCCATTGCCGGGCTGCTATTTGGCATTGGAGCGCCCGAAACAATACCGCCGAGAACACCTTCAACAGACCTCCTCTGCCGTTGTTCGGCAGCGGGATATGCCGCACGCGGCGCTTCTTGCTTGCGCGTGGTTGAAGGTGCCATTGGCGCGGGCTGGCTCATTCCCGCCTCCTCCATAACGGGTGCAGGAACCGGTGCCGGTTCGGACACGTGGTCGGACACGGCCGCCAAATCAATATCCTCCGCCTCACGCTCCAGAATCCTTGGGGCATCGATCGGCAATGCCCCCGTTGGATTCTGCACAAGCTGTGGCACCACAAGTATCAGACCAAAAGCGGCCATTGCGGTGGTGGCGGTCAATGCGCCACGGGTTGTCAAACCATTAAACATATTTCTCACTCCTGCTATCAGCCCCGTTTTGGAGCCATCAAAAGTAAGACGTTGCCCATCGGCCGATCCTTGGAGCGCGGCAAAGTTTTTTTGTGCCAAGGCGATATTTTCGGCGCGTTTACCGGCATCCGGTGTCGGGGTTGCCGCCTCCATTGCGGATTTCAGATCATCCAGATCATCAAAATCACTCATGCCGACATCTCCTTTTCTTTCATCGCACGCAAACGCTTTTTGGCTTCACTCATGCGCCAGCTTACCGTGCCTTCGGAAACCCCCAAAACCTCGCCCGCTTCTTTATGGCTCATTTCATCAAGCACAAGCGCCAGCGTGTCCCGCAAGTCATCCGTAAGCAGCCCCATCGCACCACTAAGCCAGTCCTGCATTTGCGCCCCCTCGACGATTTCCGCCTGACGGTTCACTTCCCAATGTCCCCAACCATCGCCAGCCCTGCTTCTGGTTTGCGCGCGCCTACGCCGATCATGCGCCGCATTTACCGCCACCCGAAAGAGCCACGTCGAAAACCGCGCTTCCTGCCGATAGCCGCGCAATTTTGCGGGCAATGCGGCGCAAATATCCTGCGTCAGGTCTTCGGCCTCGTGCTTTGACCCGGTGAGACGGAAACACAGGCGGAACAAGCGATCATAATGGGTCTCGAGCAGCGCCGCAAAGGCCGCTTCATCCCCGTTCATTGCCGCCTTGGCAAGTATCTCGTCACTGGTTTTCATACGCATCACAATTGTTTGACGTGCGCCAATGGTCAATCCTTGGCGCGCCAGTAAAATAAATCGCGTTTTTGCCTCATCAATTTGGCAGGCACGCTAGCGGTTCGAAATTTCAATCAAATTTCCATCCGGATCACGAATATAGATCGACATTATCGGCCCCGTTGCACCTGTGCGCGCCACTGGCCCCTCCAAAACAGAAACCCCGCATCTGTCCAGATGTGCAACCCAAGCGGTCAACGGCGTTTTACTAAGGAATCTCTGAACAAAGCCCTGATTTCCGTGCTATAATTCTGGCAGCACTTACGGGAGAATTGGCATTGAAACAGCAGAGTTTTTCGTCACTTGAGCAGGCCTACAAGAAGAAGCGGACCAAGCGCGAGTTTTTTCTTGG
>JAUZRV010000214.1 GCA_030950105.1 Rhodobacterales bacterium
CTCTTCCGATCTATCCGCCGGTGCCCCTCTACAGGCGGTGACGACGCCAAATGAGTCGGCGGGTGCCCCCTCGCGCTTCAACCAGGGGTCAGGGGCTACTCAGGGTGGGGCTACTCAGGGTGGGGCTCCTCAGGGCTGGACGCAGACTCCGTCGCCATCGCCGTCGTCGTCCGCGCACTCTATGGGGCCGTCGGCGGTGTCCTTGTAGATTTTGACATCGGAATAGGGAAACGGCAGGCCAACAGAGCCAACTTTTTTCTCGCCATCCGGTGGGTTGATTGACACGAGGCACGTGGCTTCGGTCAAGCCATAGCCCTCGACAACGCTGATGTCGGTGGCTTTTTCAAATCGGGTGAACAGCTCTAGAGGCATCGGGGCAGAACCGGAAAAAGCCAGTTTTACGGTGGAAATATCGGCATCAATTGGCCGTTGCATCAATGCCGAAACTGCGGTGGGAACGGTGATAATAAAGCTGACTTTCCAACGCTCGCAAAGCTTCCAGAAATTGTCAAATACACCATCGCCACGATACCCTGCGGGTGTCGGAAACACGACTTGTGCACCGGATTTGATAGAGGCCATCATGATGACGTGACAGGCAAAAACATGAAACATCGGTAGCGGGCAAATGATATTGTCATATTCATCAAACAGCAATTCATGACCCAGCCAGCCATTATAGATCATGCCGGAATATTTATGTTGTGCGACTTTGGGCATGCCGGTGGTGCCGCCGGTGTGGAAGTAGGCGGCAACCCGGTCGCCCGCTGAATCGGCAAAATCAAGCGTGGTGTTCTGACGCCCGATTTCCCGATTGAAGTTTTTAACATCGGCGTGGTGATTGCCCGGATTTTTGGGGCGCACCAGCGGCACAATCCAGCTTTTGGGCGGGGTCAGGTAACGGTTCAGGTCAATCTCGAGAACCGTGTGCACGTTGGGCGCATGGCGCACGGCCTCGGCGGTTTTCTGGGCCACATCGGATTTTGGAAACGCCTTGAGGGTGATCACCACTTTGGCGTTGGTTTCGCGCAAGATCGAGGCAATTTGTTCGGGTTCAAGCAGCGGATTGATCGGATTTACAATGCCCGCAACCATCGCCCCGATTGTTGCAACAACGGTTTCGTTACAATTGGGCAGGACAAGGGCGACAGTGTCTTTTTCTCCAATACCCAACTGACGGAGCAGGTTGGCTGTTTGCGTAACTTTGGCGTGGAATTCGTTCCAGGTCAGGGTTTGTGCCGGATCGGTTGGCCCACTGAGGAGCTGATAGGAAATCGCTGGGCGTTTGCCAAATTTGTCTTTGGTGATGGTCAACATCTGATACATGGTTTTGGGCAGATCGCGATCAATCCACGGCCCTGTTTTTTCCATGTCATGCGCGTCTTTTGCCGTTGCAAATGTCATAATAGCCCTCCCAAGCCACCCTTTTCAGGTTGTAAATTCTTGGGGGGCACTGTGATGGGTTTTCCCATATCGTGCAAGGGTTAACGGTGGTTTTCCAGTATTGCCACGAAACCGAACGGGATGCTTATTCTGCCGCCATGCCTTCGGTGAATTGCAACCTTGCCAGCCGTGCATAAAGCCCGCCTTGCGCCACCAGATCGTCGTGGGTACCGGTGGCGACAATGCGGCCTTCCTCCATCACAATGATACGGTCGGCCTTTTTGACGGTGGCCAAACGGTGCGCGACGATAATTGTGGTGCGGGTTTTGGCAAGCTCATCAACAGCGGCCTGAACCGCGCGTTCGCTTTCGGCATCCAATGCGCTTGTCGCCTCATCGAGCAACAGCACCGGCGCATCGCGTAAAATGGCGCGGGCAATGGCAATGCGTTGCTTTTGCCCCCCCGAAAGCATAACCCCGCGTTCGCCAAGATAGCTGTCATAGCCATCGGGCAGGGCGCTGATGAAATCATGCGCGGCGGCGGCCCGTGCGGCGTCTTTGACCTCGGCATCACTTGCGTCAAGGCGGCCAAACCGGATGTTGTCAATGGCGGATGCGGCAAAGATCACAGGGTCCTGTGGCACCAATGCCATCGACCCGCGAAACGCGTCCCGCTTCATCGTGGTAAGGTCGATCCCGTCGAGTAAAATCCGGCCTTTGGCAGGGTCATAAAACCGCAATATCATCTGGATAATCGTTGTCTTACCGGCACCCGAAGGGCCGACAAGCGCCACGGTTTCGCCCGGTTTGATCGTGAGATCAACGGCTGCTAATGCCGAAACATCCGGTCGCGACGGGTAGGTGAAATCGACCCCCTCAAAGGTAATTTCACCTTTGGTTTGCGCCGGTAGAGATACCGGGTTTTCGGGGTCGGTTACGGTATCTGTGGTGCGCAGAAGTTCCACCAATCGTTCGGTCGCGCCTGCTGCGCGCTGCAATTCGCCCCAGATTTCCGACAGTGCGGCAACGCCACCCGCGACCATCACCGCATAAATCAAGAACTGGATCAAGGCGCCCGAGGTCATCGTGCCCGCCCGCACATCGCGCGCGCCAATCCATAATACGCCAACAACGCCAGTGAAAATCAGGAAAATCACGATCACGGTCATGGCCGCGCGGGTGGTGATCCGCTTCTGCGCGGCCTTTAACGAAAGATCTGTCACCCGGTTGAAATCATCTTGCGTGGCCTGCTCATGGGTGAACGCCTGCACCGTTTGCACCGAAAGCAGCGCCTCCGAGGCATTGCCCGACGATGCCGCAATCCAGTCCTGATTTTCGCGTGACAAAACCCGCATCCGCCGCCCAAGCACAAGAATTGGCACGATGACCGCCGGCACGATCAACAACACCAATCCGGTCAACTTTGCCGAGGTAATCAGCATCAACACGATACCGCCCAGAAATATCAACAGATTGCGCAGGGCAATGGACACCGAGGAACTTATCACGCTTAAAATCAACGTGGTATCGGTGGTGATCCGGCTCAGGACCTCGCCGGTCATGATGTTTTCAAAAAACGAGGGACTCATGGAAATAACGCGCGCAAAGACCGCCTTGCGGATGTCTGCGACCACGTTTTCGCCCAATCGAGTAACCAACATATAGCGCAGGCCGGTGCCCACTGCCAAAAGCGCGGCAATGCCCAAAGCCGCGGCAAAATATTGGTCGAGAATAGCACCGTCTTCAACGTTGAAATTGTCGATCACCCGACGTACGGCCAACGGCAGAGTGAGCGAGATTGACGCCGTTAGAACCAGCGCGAACCCCGCCAGAATGACCAACGTCTTGTAAGGGGCGAGAAACGGACGGAGCGCACCGAGCGACCCAAGGCGTTTGGATTTCGCGCGTTCTTCGTCGCTTGTTGGTGGGGTGTTGCCTCGCGCCATCTCCGGCTCCTTAATTTCGTGTTAGTCGCTTTTGAAGCGCCACGCGCCAAGGGTCAAGCGTCAGTTCGTCACCCCTTTGACTTCCCAGATAGTTGGCGTAGCCTGAAAATGCAAAATTTTGCCTAGAACCACAGGATTTTCCGATGCAAAAACCCCCTTTTTCCGGCCCCGCCCTTTGTGCCCTGCCTGCGCGTTCGGTTGTTGCCATGCTCAAGTCGGGCGAGATAACGGCCACTGACGCGCTTGATGCCGCCTTTGACCGGCTTGCGCAGGTTGAACCGATGATAAACGCAACGCCGACGATTTGCGAAGATCGCGCGCGCGCAGCGGCCGCCAATTTGCCGGCTGTTGACCCGGATCAACCCGGCGCGCTTGCGGGTTTGCCGATTGCGATCAAGGATTTGAACCTTGTCAAAGGGGGGCGCTGCACCTTTGGCAATCTCGCCATGAAAGATTTCATTCCCGACGAAAGTGATCCTCTGGTTACGCGCCTAGAGCGGCGTGGCGGTATCGTTGTTGGCAAGACAAATACGCCGGAATTCGGCGCCGGTGGCAATACGTTCAACGCTGTTTTTGGCTATACCCGCAACCCTTGGGATACGCGCAAAAATGCCGGCGGGTCTTCGGGCGGGGCGGCGGCGTCGCTTGCGACGGGAGAGGTCTGGTTATCACATGGTAGTGATCTTGCCGGTTCGTTGCGCACGCCTGCCGCATATTGCGGGGTTGTGGGAATGCGCGCGTCGCCGGGTCGTGCCGGTGGCGGACCCGCGGCCACCGGATTTATGGGCGAAGGCATATCCGGTCCTACGGCGCGTGATGTGCGTGATACCGCGCTGCTTCTCGATGCGATGTCGGGTTACGATCCGATCTGGCCACTAAGCATCGAGGCCCCCGCCGTATCCTTTCAGGAAGACGTCGCGCGCGCCAATGCCAGCGTGCGGATAGCGTTTAGCGAGGACCAGAACGGGTTTGCTCCGGTCGAACCTGAAATCCGCCAAATCCTGCGTGATGCAATGGCATTGGTTGAACGGGCCGGTGGAACGGTTGAAACCGCCTGTCCCGATTTGTTCGATCTGGAATCTACCTATGTTGCCCTGCGCGGGCAGCATTATGGCGCGATTACCGCCTATCTGCCCGATGCGGTGCGCGCCCATTTCAAACCGACGTTACAGGCCAATATAGCGATCGGGGTCCATCAACCGGCCTCGGCAATTTATGCCGCCCAACGCAACCGCACCGCACTTTACCATATCATGCGCAAGTTTCTTGAAACCTATGACGTGCTCGCAATTCCGGTTGTCGGGTTAGAGCCGGGGTTGGTCGAAGTGGAATACCCGCCGTTCGTCGATGGCGTGGCAATCGGTGATTATGTCGAATGGTTGCGGTTTTCCTATCTGGCGGTGGTCACGTCATTGCCGTCGCTGTCAATGCCGGTCGGGTTTACCGCGTCCGGCATGCCGGTGGGTATACAACTTATCGGGCCGCCGCGCGGCGATGCGCGGTTATTGCAGGTGGCGCGCGCCATTGAAGATGCCGTTGGCTTTCCCGTTGGTCCGATTGACCCGGTCGTGAAATAGGGGGGTTAGAGGGCGAGCGCTTCTATTTGTGTCGCCTTGACCAAGGCCCCGATACGCACCAACTCTGTGGCGGCTTCGATATCGGGTGCAAGATAACGGTCATTGCCCAATGTTGCCACATTACGACGCAACCGCACAATCACCGCTACCAGCGCGGCACTGGTCGTTAAAGGCGCGCGGAATTCGACCCCTTGCGCGCCACACATAACCTCGACCCCCAAAATGGCCGAAAGGTTGGCGTTCATGCGCAACAACCGGCGGGCACCATGGGCGGCCATCGAAACGTGATCTTCCTGATTTGCGCTGGTCGGGGTGCTGTCAGTGGAACACGGGTTTGCCAGATGTTTGTTTTCGCTCATCAACGCCGCGGTTGTCACCTCTGCAATCATCAAACCAGAGTTCAGCCCCGGATTGGGGGTTAGAAACGGCGGTAGATCAAACGACAGGGCCGGATCAACCATGAGGGCAATCCGGCGCTGGGCAATGGCCCCGATTTCGGTAATCGCAAGCGCAACCTGATCGGCGGCAAAGGCCACCGGCTCGGCATGGAAATTGCCACCCGAAAGGATTTTATCGACCCCCGCCAACACCAAAGGATTGTCGGTCACCGCGTTGGCTTCGATTTCCAGTGTCCGTCCGGTTTGGCGAAGCAAATCAACACAGGCGCCGGTCACTTGCGGCTGACATCGGATGCAATAGGGATCTTGCACGCGGGTATCGCCCTCGCGGTGGCTCTCGCGGATTTCGGAGCCTTCCATAATGGCGCGCATTTGGGCGGCCACATCTATCTGGCCCTGATGCCCGCGCAGCGCATGAATTTCCGGCTGCAACGGCGCGGTCGATCCCATGATTGCATCCGTGGTAAGCGCCGCCGTCACGATGCAAGTCTGCATATTGCGCCATGCCCCGAACAGGCCGGTGAGCGCCAAAGCACAAGAAAACTGTGTGCCGTTGATCAAGGCCAAACCCTCTTTGGCCGCCAGGGTAAGCGGCGCTAATCCCGCCTTTACGAGCGCCTCGCCGCCATTGATAACCTCGCCCTTATATGTGGCTTGGCCTTCACCAATCATCACCGCCGCCATATGGGCAAGCGGCGCGAGATCACCCGAGGCCCCGACCGATCCTTGTGCCGGAATAACGGGAATAACACCTTTGGCCAACATCCCTTCAATCAAGGCAATCAGATCCCAGCGCACGCCCGAGGCCCCGCGGCCAAGCGACATCAATTTAAGCACCATCATCAAACGCACAACTTTTGTATCGGTCGCGTCGCCAACACCACAGCAATGTGACAGGATCAGATTGCGTTGCAATTGTGCGGTGTCTTCCGACGGGATTTTCACGCTGGCCAATTTGCCAAATCCGGTGTTCACACCATAAACCGGATCACCTTTGGCGACGGCTCTGGCGATCTGGGCGGCGGCGGCATCAACGCCGGTTCTTGCCGACGCAACCAAATGCACGGCTGTTTCGCCCTCGTATATGGCTTCCAATGTCGCGAGCGATACGTTTCCGGGGGTCAATTCCATCCCGAACCTCCAAAGATACGTTTAAACAACGGGTTAAATCCGATTCTATAGGCCAATTCACGTGGGTGTTTGATATCCCAAACCGCAAAATCGGCGCGCATGCCCTTGGCAACCATACCGCAATCCGCCAACCCAAGCGCCTGTGCGGCGTGACGGGTGGCGCCTGCAAGGGCTTCTTCCGGGGTCAGGCGAAACAACGTGCAGGCCATGTTCATGGTAAGCAAAAGCGATGAAGTCGGGGAGGAACCGGGGTTGCAATCGGTGGCAATTGCCATTGGCACGCCATGTTTGCGGAACAACTCAACCGGTGGCGCGCTGGTTTCATGCAGCGTATAGAACGCGCCCGGCAGGATCACCGCAACGGTTCCGGCTGCGGCCATCGCCCGCACGCCGTTTTCATCGAGATACTCAAGGTGATCCGCCGACAGCGCGCCAAATTCTGCGGCCAAACATGCGCCCCCAAGATTTGAAAGCTGCTCGGCATGGAGCTTGACCGGAAGGCCGAGCGCGTGCGCCGCGTCAAATACCCGCCGGATTTGTTCGGGCGAAAACGCGATGCCCTCACAAAACCCGTCTACGGCATCGACCAACCCTTCGGCATGGGCGGCGCGCAACGTGGGGATGCAAACCTCGTCGATATAGGCGTCGCTGCGGTCTTTCCATTCGGGGGGCACCGCGTGCGCGCCAAGGAAACTCGTTCGGATCTGCACAGGGCGTGCCCCACCGATTTGGCGTGCAACCCGCAACATTTTGATCTCGGTATCGCGGTCAAGACCGTAACCGGATTTTACCTCGATCACGGCAACCCCTTCGGCGATCAACTGATCGACCCTTGGCAGCGCGCTGGCCAACAGGGTCGCCTCGCTTTCATTGCGGGTGGCGGTCAGGGTTGACAGTATCCCGCCACCGGAACGCGCGATTTCTTCGTAACTTTTGCCTTCAAGGCGCTGGGAAAATTCAAGAGAGCGATCACCGCCATGCACCACATGGGTATGACAATCGAGCAAAGCCGGCGTGACAAGTCGCCCGCCCATATCCGCGCGCGCCCAAGTGGCGTATTCATCCGGCATGTTCTGCGCGATGCCACACCACGCAATCCGCCCGTCGCGCACTGCGATAGCGGCATCGGGGGTCAATCCGTAGGGTGTTGAACTCGGGACCATAGTGGCCAAGGTGAGATGGGTGAAAAGGGTCGGTTGCATCGGGACTCTCTATTTACCTGCGATACTTACCAATATGTCTGCACATAATATGCTGTCAAGTCAGTGACACCCAAGAATTGGCCGTCTATAACCCCCTAGGCAAGACACCTTAAAAAGGACATTCCGTGGCGCAAAATGATATTCTGACCTGGCAATCCATTCATGCTGAAATTTTGCGCCGTATTTCTACGCGGGTATGGGCGCCGGGTGCGCAACTTCCCAAAGACGTGGAATTGGCGGCGGAATTCGGGTGTTCGCGCAGCACGATCAATCGTGCGATGCGCGAATTGGCCGATGCGGGTCTGTTGGATCGGCGACGCAAGGCCGGCACGCGGGTGGCATTGCATCCGATCCGCAAAGCGACGCTTGAAATTCCGATTGTGCGGCGCGATGTGGAAGCGCGCGGGGGGATTTACCGGCATCAACTTCTCGGGCGCGAGGTCACGATTGCCCCGCTTTTGATCACGTCCAAACTCGGGCTTGAGACGGGCGCAGAAATGCTGCATTTGCCAGCGTTGCATTTCTCGGACGGGGCGCCTTATATGGTTGAAGATCGCTGGGTAAACCCCGCTGCGATTCCGGCTATTCTCGAGGTGGAATTTACGACCACAAGCGCCAATGAGTGGCTGGTGCAAAACGCGCCCCTGACCACGGGGGACATTTCGTTTTCCGCGACAAATGCAACCGCACAACAAGCCGGGATGCTTCAGGCCACGGAAGGCGACGCCCTGTTTGCAATCGAACGTTCAACCTGGGTCGATGATGTCGCTGTTACAAACGTGCGCATGACGTATGCGCATGGGTTCAAAATGCATACGCAATTGTAGCGGCTTATTCTTCCTCGAACGGATCCCATTCGTCTTCGACCTCGGGCAGGGCTTCGACCGCGGTTTCGGCGGCAATGTCCGCAGCGCTGCGAATACTGACAATATTGGATTTTGGAAAGGCGTCAAAAACGGCGCGCACCAATGGATGCTCACGGGCTTCGGCCTTGAGCGCGTCTTCGGCGGCATCGCGCATTTCGGCGATGGTTTTGCCGCCGCCTTCATTGACGATGCTCACCGCCCACCGGTTGCCGGTCCATGATTGAAGCCGCTGGCCCAGACGCGCCGCCAAATCCTGCGGCGCGCGCTCTGTCGGGACGTATTCAATCCGCCCGGGTTGATAACTGACGAGCCGTAAAGTGGTTTCAATCTCGACCAGCAAACGAATATCCCGATTGGCGCGGATCAAGGCGATGATGGAATCAAACGTCGGGTATTGCGCCAAGGCGGTGCCGGTTTGGGTGGCAATGGCGACAACGTTGCTGCCGACACTTGCATGTGCGCCGCCTGCCGGGGCGTTACTGACCGCGCCACTGGAATAGGCGCCGGTTGTTGTGCCACCTTGTGCGCCACCACCTTGCGCGCCACCACCGGATGGCCCCGCAGGGGGGACCGGCGTATTCTGCAGCTGCCGGATCAGGCGCTCGGGCGCGGGCATTTCGGACACATGGGTCAACCGGATAACCGCCATTTCTGCCGCCATCATTGCGTTGGGCGCATTGGCCACTTCGTCAATCGCCTTGAGCAGCATTTGCCACATCCGCGTCATTACCGAAATCGGCAATGCGGTTGCCATGGCTTGGCCGCGCGCGCGTTCATCCGGTGAAACCGTGGGATCGTCGGCGGCTTCGGGGGTGATTTTGACCACGGAAATCCAATGGGTGATTTCTGCCAGATCACGCATCACCGCCATCGGATCGGCCCCGTCGGCATATTGCCCCGATAATTCGGCCAAAGCGCCGCCCGCGTCGCCCTTCATGATCATATCATAAAGATCGAGAACCCGACCGCGATCGGCCAGACCCAACATGGCCCGCACTTGGTCGGCGCTGGTTTCTCCGGCACCATGACTGATGGCCTGATCCAGAAGCGAGGTCGCATCGCGCACCGACCCTTCGGCGGCGCGGGTGATCAAAGACAGGGCATCACCGGTGATTTCCGCGCTTTCCGCCGTGGCAATCTTGCGCATCAGGGCAATCATCACTTCGGGTTCGATGCGGCGCAGATCAAAACGTTGGCACCGCGATAGAACCGTCACCGGCACCTTGCGGATTTCCGTGGTGGCAAACAGGAACTTGACATGCGCGGGCGGTTCTTCCAGCGTTTTCAACAGGGCGTTGAACGCATTGGTCGACAGCATGTGAACTTCGTCAATGATGTAGATTTTATACCGCGCAGAGGCGGCGCGATAATGCACAGAATCAATGATTTCGCGGATGTCGCCGACGCCGGTGCGCGATGCGGCATCCATTTCCATCACATCCACATGGCGGCCTTCCATGATCGCCACGCAATGTTCACATTCCCCGCAAGGTTCAGTGGTGGGTTGGCCCGTCCCATCCGGCCCGATGCAATTCATCCCTTTGGCAATGATCCGCGCCGTGGTGGTTTTGCCGGTGCCGCGAATACCTGTCATGATAAATGCCTGCGCGATCCTGTCGGCCTTGAACGCGTTTTCAAGGGTGCGCACCATCGCATCCTGCCCGACCAGATCAACAAAGGTCTCGGGGCGGTATTTGCGCGCCAGAACTTGATAGGCAGAGGGCTGATTATCGGTCATGCAGGTATCCGGATTCGATGGGTGTCGGGATAGACTACTTTGCGCGGTCCCACACGTCCACCGGATAAGACCGGACAAGGTGGGCTTTCCAATTTATCCGCCTCGTGTAAACTGTGATCCTGAAGCGTTTTCCATTTTCCTTGATTCAGAAAAAGTGCAAAAGGCTTTAGGGTAACAGTAAGCGAGTATATAAAATGCGTTTAAAAGGGGTGCGTGGCAGCCGTAATGTCGAGGATCGCCGTGGTCAAAAAGGCGGCAGAGGCGGCAAGGCCGGATTGGGCGGTGTCGGATTGTTGGTTGTGTTGGCGATCGGATATTTTGCCGGTATTGATGTAACACCTTTGCTCGATCAGGTGGCCGAACCACAACAAACCAGCGCGCCACGCCAGATTTCGGCGCAAGAAGAACGGGCGGCTGTTTTCACCTCCAAGGTTCTGGCCACCACCGAAACCGTTTGGGGCGCGGTGTTTCCCCATCAATTGGGCCGCACTTATACGCCGCCGGTTCTGGTGCTGTTTTCGGGGCAAACCAGCAGCCCCTGTGGCGGGGCCTCTGGTGCTACAGGTCCGTTCTACTGTCCCGCCGATAACAAGGCCTATCTCGACACTGAATTTTTTGCCACACTCGCCGTCAACTCGGGGCCAAGGGCGATTTTGCGGCGGCCTATGTGATTGCCCACGAGGTGGCGCATCACGTGCAAAATGAACTTGGCATATTGGGCGAGGTCAATCGCCAGCGCGCGCAAATGTCGAAAACCGATGCCAATGCCATCACTGTGCGCCTTGAATTACAGGCCGATTGCCTGTCGGGGGTCTGGGCGCGCAATGTTGACGGTTTATTGCAACCCGGGGACATCAAAGAGGCGCTTAATGCTGCGCGGATGATTGGCGATGACCGTTTGCAACGAAGTGCGGGACGCGTGCCACAGCCGCACACATTCACCCACGGAACGTCGAAACAACGTGCCAAATGGTTCGCGCGCGGTTACGATAATGGAGAAGTGGCGCAATGCGACACGTTTGCCGCGCGTCAATTATAGGCCCGCGCGAGGGGGGATTATGTCGGACCTTGTGATCCACGCATTATCGGTGGGCGAGGGAATTCTTGCCATCACGTCCCTGCCGGGCCGGGGTGGGGATTATGCTGGCGACATTGCGCATATCCGCGAATGGAAACCCGGTCTGGTGCTGTCGATGACCACCGACGCCGAAATGGAATCGGCACAGGCAGTGACCCTTGGCGGCGACGTGCAAACCGCCGGAAGCCGCTGGGTGCATCTGCCGATTCAAAATTACGGCGCACCGCCCAATGATGTTCTGGCGCTTTGGCCACAGGCAAGCGAAGCAGCGGTGGCCACCCTCAAAGGTGGCGGTCGGGTGTTGCTGCATTGTCGCGGCGGTTGTGGGCGGTCCGGCATGATTGTGCTGCGTCTTATGATCGAGGTCGGTGAGGCGCCACTTGATGCGTTCGCCCGCCTGCGCGCGGTGCGCAATTGCGCCATCGAAACCGAGGCGCAGATGGCATGGGCCACCGATGCCAGATTTGAATCCGACACGTTAAAGCCGATGAACAAGGCGGACTATCCGGTGTTTCACGCCCACCCGCGTGGCGAATAGGACGCACTCAACCCTGAATGTCGCACCTTATGAAACAAGCATCCAGATTACGACAACTGCCAATATTGCGGCGAAAATGGTATTTAAAATCCCTGCGCTGGCGGGAGATCTGAATTGCGCGGCGATTTTATCGCCAATCAATGTCCAGATAACAAAGGCCAAAGCCAGGGCGATTTACTGAAGGTTAGAAAGTTGTTGCAAATCATACGGGTATATGAATCTTTGTTCTGAACGTCAGGCCCGGAGGTTATTATCTTGATTTCAGTTCGATCAGTTTTACGTCAGGTTCCTGATCCGCGCGGCA
>JAUZRV010000215.1 GCA_030950105.1 Rhodobacterales bacterium
GACGCATTTCCCGACAATTCCGACAACCGCGACAGCACCGCAATTTCCAATGTGCGCAATTCGCGATAGGCAATCACCAGAAAATTGCCCGACCCACAGGCCGGATCGAACACACGAATACGGCTTATCCGGTCCATCAGAACTTGCAGGCGTTTGGGGTTCTTCCATGCCTTTTGCAAATCGGCGCGCAAGCTATCCAGAAACAACGGCTCCAGCAGTTTCAGGATATTGGGCACCGATGTATAATGCATCCCCAAATCGGCGCGCATTTCATCATCAACAATCGACTGGATCATAGACCCGAAAATATCGGGGTT
Source organism: Rhodobacterales bacterium (assembly GCA_030950105.1). GTDB lineage: Bacteria > Pseudomonadota > Alphaproteobacteria > Rhodobacterales > Rhodobacteraceae > JAUZRV01. The sequence continues at coordinate 318 of JAUZRV010000215.1, forward strand.
GATGTCCTTCCAATCCAGATTGCCCGCATCCACCAGATAGCGGAACGCCTGACGCGATAATTTCGGCGCATCGCGCGCACCCGCGAAAAGCCCGCCGTTCACATAAGGAAAAGCACGGGCCCACTCGGGCTTGTTTTCACGCGCATCCCCGTCAAGGTTCATGGTTTCAAAGGCGGTTTGCAGAACAAACTGCGCTGACCCACCATTGGAACCACCGTAATTGGTCAGAGTTTCGCTAAACAGGTTATCAGGGAAAATGCCGGTATCCTCTGCAAACAAGCAGAAAATAACGCGCGTGACAAATTGGTTCAATTCATGGTGGCGCTCGGGCGTGGTCCAGTCTGGGTTTTCGCGTTTAATCGCATCATAGAATTTTTCCAGCTTACCCGTGGCTTTAATATCCACAGGATTTTCATCGGCGGCGGCGTAGCGATCAAACCCTGCGGCGGGTAAGAAGAAACCGAACCTATCGCCCAGTTCTGCGAATTCGCAAAACAGTGTATCACCTGTTTTCAAATCCCTCGCCGCAATTTCTGTGCCATCAGTTGTTAGCACAAATCGGCATTTGGCGCGTTTGGTTTTGGGCGACGTTTCAACCCGATCAAGGGCCAGTTGCACACCCTCGGGCGGATTAGGCAGAAAATGCACCCAATTGCGCCAGATGACGCCATTTGGCAAATCGCTTTGATTGCCATCATTCTTGCGCAAGCGCGTTATGGTCATAGCAGGCGCGTTATAAGATGCCATGAAGTCAAAGAAGAAATTTGTTTCGTCAAAAGACTTGGCCGCAATTTGGCTCACAGCGTCCTGAATTTCAATAACGTTCATCCAAAGCCTCAAATACACTT
>JAUZRV010000216.1 GCA_030950105.1 Rhodobacterales bacterium
CACCAGCGCCGCTATCACCCTGCTCAAACGCATCGCAAAATCACCAACCAGGGCGATTGAACTCGTACAGGATAACCGCGCAAAGGCAGTCGAGATCATCGCGGCAGAACGATAATCCCACTTTCTCTGAATCACCCTGAAAGAATATCAAGATGTTTGACAGTTGCGCGCGCCTGTCTATAGCTTCCGACCAACTGCCACACCTCAACAGGACACTTGCCCATGCTGGATAATGCGACGCAAACCCCGATTGCCCGAATCGAAAACCTCCGCGTGGAGTTCCAGACCAAGGATGGTCCGGTGGTCGGGGTCGAGGATGTGTCGTTTCACATCAATCCGGGTGAAACCGTCTGTATTGTTGGGGAATCGGGGTCGGGGAAATCGGTATCGTCGCTGTCTTTGATGCGTCTGGTCGAGTTTGGCGGCGGCGATATTACCGGTGGTCGGTTGCTGTTTGATCGCAAGGACGGCGGTGAAATCGACCTCGCCAACACCGAGCAGAATTTGATGCGCACGATTCGCGGCAACGAGATCGGAATGATCTTTCAGGAACCGATGACCGCGCTTAACCCGGTGTTCACCATCAAGCGGCAATTGACCGAAGGTTTGCGTTTGCATCGCAATATGAACAAGGCGCAGGCGGCGGAACGCGCGCTTGAGTTGATGCGCGAAGTGCGGATTCCCGAACCCGAAGCGCGGCTCAAGCAATACCCGCACGAGTTGTCGGGCGGGATGCGGCAACGTGTGGTGATTGCAATGGCATTGGCGTGCAAACCGCGTTTGTTGATCGCGGACGAGCCGACGACGGCGCTTGATGTGACGATTCAGGCCGAAATTCTGGCGTTGATGGATCGGTTGAAGCGCGAAACCGGCACGGCAGTAATGTTTATTACCCATGATATGGCGGTGGTGGCACAGATGGCCGACCGTGTGGTGGTGATGTTTCGCGGCAATAAGGTCGAAGAAGGCACGGTTGAGCAGATTTTCGAAAATCCGCAACATGACTATACCAAATCATTGCTTGCTGCGGTGCCCAAACTTGGCGATATGAATGGCACGGATTTGCCGTCACCGATGAAATTGATGGGCGATGATGTCCACGATACCGGCCCGATCAAAGGCACTGACGAGGTTCTTCTCAGGGTGCGCAATCTGACCACGCGGTTTGCGGTGAAAGGCGGATTTTTTCGCACCACACGGGCCTATGTGCATGCGGTTGAAGACGTGTCTTTTAGCATCAACAAAGGGCAAACCATGTCATTGGTGGGCGAATCGGGCTGCGGAAAATCCACTGTCGGGCGGTCGTTATTGCGCCTTGTGGAACCGCAATCGGGTGAAATTGATCTTGGCGGCTGTGATGTCATGGCGCTTGAACCTGCTGAAATGCTGGTGGCGCGCCAAGACATGCAAATGGTGTTTCAAGATCCGTTTGCCTCGCTTAATCCGCAAATGCAGCTTTCGGATCAAGTGGCGGAACCGATGCGCAATTACGGCACCCACAAGGGCAAGGCGTTGCAAGACCGGGTCGAGATGCTGTTTGACAGGGTGGAATTGCCGCGCTCGTTCTTGCGCCGTTTCCCGCATGAATTATCCGGCGGGCAACGTCAACGGGTGGCGATTGCGCGCGCCCTTGCGTTGAACCCGAAATTGATTGTTGCCGACGAAGCGGTTTCCGCGCTCGATGTATCGGTGCAGGCGCAGGTTCTTAATCTGATGATGGAACTGCAATCGGAACTGGGCGTGTCCTATCTGTTTATCAGTCACGATATGGCGGTGGTGGAACGGGTGAGCCACCATGTCGGCGTGATGTATCTTGGGCGGATTGTGGAACACGGGCCAAGACGCGCGATTTTCGAAAACCCGCAACACCCCTATACCCAAGCATTGATGAAGGCGGTTCCAATCGCCGATCCGCGTCGACGTAAATCCGAAAAAGACCTTAATTTCAAGCCGATACCGTCGCCTATTCATTCAGTTGTATACAAGCCTGAACCCAGCAAATACAAAGAAGTGACTCCGGGCCATTTTGTCATGACTTCGGATTCAGGATATTAAAATGCAAAACCGGATGACCCCGCTTGAGTTGATGACCAAGCTGATTTCGTTTGACACCGTAAGCCGCAATTCAAACCTGCCGTTGGTCGATTGGGTCGAGGGGTATCTTGATAGTCACGGCATCAAAAGCCACCGCCACTACGACGACACCCGGCAAAAAGCCGCGATTTTTGCCCATGTCGGGCCGGATATCGAGGGCGGTGTGGTTCTGTCCGGGCACACCGATGTGGTGCCGGTCGACGGGCAGCCGTGGGAGACCGATCCGTTTGAGGTGACTTTGAAGGATGGCAAATATTACGGGCGCGGCACCTGCGATATGAAAGGGTTTGACGGGTTGGCGCTTTGGGCGTTGGTCGAGGGGCATTATCGTGATCTCAAACGGCCATTGCAATTGGCGCTGTCGTATGACGAAGAAGTCGGCTGTCTTGGCGCGCCGCTGATGATCGACCGCATGTTGGAGGTGTTGCCCAAGGCCAGCGCGGTGATTGTGGGCGAGCCGTCGATGATGAAAGCGGTGAGCGGCCATAAGGGCGGTTACGGGTTTGCCACCCATGTGGTGGGATTCGAGGTTCATTCCTCGCTGCTGCACACCGGGGTCAATGCGATTATGTATGGGGCCAAACTTATTGAATGGGCCAATGAAACCAATGCGGCGAATATGGCCAAAGCACCGACCGATATTGCGGCGCTGTTTGATCCGCCGTTTTCAACCGCGCATGTCGGGGTGATTGAAGGTGGCACGGCGCATAATATCACCGCCAAGGATTGCAAGTTTTTGATGACATTTCGCCTCGTGGCCGATGAAGACCCAAAAGAATGGGAAGCCGCCTATCGGGACAAGGTCGCGGTTGTGCAGGCCCAGATGCAGGCCGTGGTGCCGGAAACCGAAATTCGTGTTGAAAACGGATTTGTGGTGCCGGGGTTGAAACCCGAGGTTGACGGCGAAGCCGAGGCTCTGGCGCGTAAAATGACCGGCGATAACGCGTCGCATGTGGTGTCTTATGGCACCGAATCCGGCCAATTTCAGGAACGCGGATATAGCGCGGTGATTTGTGGGCCGGGCAATATTGCGCAGGCCCATCAGCCCAACGAATACGTGACCGTTGACCAATTCAACGCAGGCCATGATTTTATGCAACGCCTGCTGGAGCAGCTTAACAAAGGATAAAGATATGCCCGTAAAGAACCGATTTGCCGAGTTGTTGCCAGAGATTACCGAATGGCGCCGTGACATGCACGAAAACCCCGAATTGTTGTTTGAAACCCACCGCACGTCGGCGCTTGTGGCAGACAAGCTCAAGGCGTTTGGGTGCGATGAAATTGTCACCGGAATCGGGCGCACGGGCGTTGTTGCGGTTATCAAGGGAAAAACAAATAAATCCGGCAAGGTCATAGGCTTGCGGGCCGACATGGATGCGCTTCCGATCCATGAAGCGACCGGTGTTGAATACGCATCGAAAATCGACGGGGCGATGCATGCCTGTGGCCATGACGGGCATACGGCGATGTTGTTAGGGGCGGCAAAATACCTGTCGGAAACCCGTAATTTCGACGGCACCGCAGTGGTGATTTTCCAACCCGCAGAAGAAGGCGGCGGCGGCGGAAAAGAAATGTGCGACGACGGTATGATGGAGCAATTTGGTATTCAGGAAGTATACGGGATGCACAATTGGCCCGGTGCGCCGGTTGGGTCGTTCGCCATTCGTTCGGGCGCGTTTTTTGCCTCGGCAGATTCGTTTGAAATTATTGTCGAGGGCAAAGGTGGCCACGCGGCCAAACCACAAGAAACCGTTGATTCGACCGTGATGGCGAGCACTCTGGTATTGGCGCTGCAAACCATCGCCAGCCGCAATGCCGATCCGGTGGAGCGGCTTGTGGTGTCGATAACGTCATTCGAGACATCGTCAAAAGCGTATAATGTTATTCCGCAGCGGGTCACCTTGCGCGGCACTGTGCGGGCGATGAATAAAGATATTCAGGATATGGCAGAGCGCCGGATTAGCGAGATTTCCGCCGGTATCGCTGCGACATTTGGCGGTGAAATTACCGTCTCCTATGAACGCGGGTATCCGGTGATGGTAAATTCCGAGGAGCAAACCGAATTTGCGGCGGGTGTTGCGGCGTCGGTAAGCGGGGATTGTGATACCGAAGCGCCATTGGTGATGGGGGCCGAGGATTTTTCGTTCATGTTGGAAGAACGTCCGGGCGCTTATATTCTGGTGGGCAATGGCGATGGGGCGATGGTGCATCATCCAGAGTATAACTTTAACGATGAAGCAATACCGGCGGGATGCAGTTGGTGGGCGGAAATTGTAGAGCAACGGATGCCGGCCGCGTAAATTGTAAGCGGAACGCACGCCCCGTCCAGGTTTCAGGTTGACCTTTGATTGAAAGCCCATGGCATTAGCTCGTCAATGCAATCTACAGGGTGGCCTGATGCAATAGCTTCAAGGGTGACCTTGAGATAGGCAAACGGTTCG
>JAUZRV010000217.1 GCA_030950105.1 Rhodobacterales bacterium
TGAGGGCGGAGTCTGCCTGAAATCAGGGGAGCGGGGTAAAACAGTCGCGAAAGCGGCCGCAAAACGGCTGGTGCCGTGAACCCGAGCGGCAATCGACAACTTCCGCATGCCGAAAGCCATGTTGTTCAGAGTTTCCCTAACTAGAAGGGCCTCCCGATGAATCTCGCCCGATCCGGAAAAATGCTGGTTATTGCCGTTGTGATTTTGGCGATGCTGGTGGTTTGGGTCGGGCAGGATGCGATTGAACTCCCCTTTGTGCCCAACGGATTATCCATTGAGACGGTTCAGGATTGGGTGGCGGGTGCCGGGCTGTTCGGGCCGTTGATTGTCATTGTTTTGATGATCATTGCAGTGGTTGCCAGCCCGTTGCCGAGTGCGCCAATCGCGCTGGCTGCGGGTGCTGTTTTCGGCCACATAAGCGGCACGATTTATGTGGTGATCGGGGCAGAGGCGGGGGCACTTATTGCCTTTGGTCTCGGGCGGTGGCTTGGTCGCGATGCCTTGTTGAAATGGTTTGGCGCGCGGGTGGATATGGGGTTGTTCGGTTCGCAAAACGCATTGACGGCCATCGTGTTGTCGTCGCGATTGATGCCCTTCGTTTCCTTTGATCTGGTGAGTTATGCGGCCGGTTTGAGTTGCCTGCACCTATGGCGGTTCGCCCTCGCGACATTGGCCGGAATAATCCCCGCCAGTTTTCTGCTCGCGCATTTTGGCGGCGAAGTCGCCAGCGCCGATATGGGGGCAACCACATGGGTGGTTCTGGGCTTGGGTTTGATCAGTGGTCTACCTCTTTTGGTCGCCGTATTTCACAAGAAAAACAACACTTCACATTCCCCAAAATTACGGAGAAAACTTTGACAGGCTTTATTCCTTTTCCCGACATCGGGCCGGATATCTTTTCGATAGATATTGGCAGCTTTACCTTTGCACTGCGGTGGTATGCGATGGCATATATTACCGGCCTTCTTATCGGGTGGCGCATTGTTTTGCTTGCGGTGCGCAACGAAAACCTGTGGCCCGATAAAACGGCGCCGTTGCGCGCGGAACAGGTCGAGGATCTGCTGACCTGGGTTATTCTCGGGGTTATTCTGGGGGGGCGTCTCGGGTTTGTTCTGTTCTACCAACCCGCGTATTATTTTCAGAACCCAAGCGAGATATTGATGGTCTGGCAAGGCGGCATGTCGTTTCATGGCGGGCTTCTCGGGGTGACGGTTGCGGGGCTGATTTTCTGTTGGAAAAACGGATTGCCAATTGTCGGTGTCGCGGATGCGATGGCGTTGGCTGTGGCTCCGGGATTGTTTTTGGGCCGGATTGCCAATTTTATCAATAACGAGCTTTGGGGCCGTCCGACCGACCTGCCTTGGGGGGTGACATTCCCCGGTGCTGCGGCGCAGGATTGTCTGGATGTGGTCGGAATATGCGCCCGCTATCCGTCACAGATTTACGAAGCGGCGCTTGAAGGCGCATTGCTTGGCACGCTGCTGTTGTTTTTGGCTTGGCGGTTGAAATGGCTTAAAGCACCGGGCCAGATCACCGGAGTGTTCATCGCCGGATACGGGGTTTCACGCTTTATCGTCGAATTTTTCCGTCAGGCAGACGCCCAGTTTACCACGCTGGAAAACCCGATGGGGTATATCGTCCGGTTTGGCGAGATGGGCATTACGATGGGGCAATTACTGTCGCTGCCGATGATCTTTGTTGGCGTATTTTTTGTGATTTGGGCGCGGCGGCGTGTGCCCACTATCGGCTCTGGAAAAACGGGCGCGCAAATCCCTTGACCTTCTAGTTACTGGAGGGGCCATGGTCGAATTATTCAGCTTTTGGAGGGCATTATGAAAAACGATTCCCACGATCCGCACAATTCCCACAGAAAATCCCACAGCCATCACGATCACCAAGCGTCCGCTGGTAATCCTGCCGATGACGGTGTTGAAACGACAACAGATCCGGTTTGCGGGATGAACGTTGCCCTCAATGCAGGCAAGCCGTCGGCGCATTGGCAGGAGCAAGAGTTTCATTTCTGTAGCGAAAAATGCCACGGCAAGTTTGATGATGATCCGTATTTTTATGCGTCGGGCAACAGCAAACTGGTGCAAGATGCCGACACGCAGAACAGTGACTATACCTGCCCCATGCACCCGCAAATCGTAAAGCAAGGCCCCGGTTCCTGCCCGATTTGCGGCATGGCCCTTGAGCCAGTCGTGGCGCGGGGCGATGAACCGAACGAAGAACTGACCGATTTTACCCGCCGCATGTGGATAAGCGCGGCGGTTGCGGTGCCATTGGTGGTGATGACGATGGGGCCGTTTGTGGGCCTGCCGATACGTGAATGGATCGGCGAACAAACCGCAGTTTACCTGGAGTTTTTGTTGGCGACGCCGATTGTTCTCTGGGCGGCGCAGCCGTTTTTTGTGCGGGGGTGGAATTCGATCCGCACGATAAACCCGAATATGTGGACGCTGATCTCGCTTGGGGTCTCGGCGGCCTATCTTTATAGTCTGGTGGCCACTTTCCTGCCGGGCGTTTTCCCAGACGCCTACCGTGAAGGGGGCAGCGTGGGCACCTATTATGAAGCGGCTGTGGTGATCATAACCTTGATTTTCGTCGGGCAGGTTCTGGAATTGCGCGCCCGCGAACGCACCGGAGACGCGATCAAGGCATTGCTCGATCTGGCACCCAAAACCGCGCGACGGATATTGCCCAACGGGGATGAATATGACGCGCCGCTCGAAAATATTGTCGAAGGCGATCATTTGCGCGTGCGCCCCGGAGATGCGGTGCCGGTGGATGGCATTGTCATCGAGGGCGCAACGGCCATTGACGAAAGCATGCTCACCGGTGAACCGGTGCCTGTCGAAAAAACCGCGGGGGATGCGGTGACCGGCGGCACGATCAATAAAAACGGATCTTTGGTTATCAAGGCGGCGCGGGTTGGTGCCGATACGGTGCTGTCGCAAATCGTGGAAATGGTGGCGGGGGCCAAACGGTCGCGTGCGCCGATACAGGGAATGGCCGATAAAGTGTCTGCCATTTTTGTGCCGTTGGTGGTGTTCATCGCGATTTCGGCCTTCTTTATCTGGTTGTTGTTCGGGCCGGATCCGGCGCTTGTCTTTGCCGTGGCCTCGTCTGTGTCGGTGTTGATTATCGCCTGCCCATGCGCATTGGGATTGGCCACCCCGATTTCGATCACCACCGCCGCCGGTCGTGGCGCGCAAGCGGGCGTGTTGATCAAGGATGCCGAAGCGTTGGAATTGATGGCGGATGTGGACACATTGATCGTCGACAAAACCGGCACTCTGACCGAGGGCAAACCGAAACTGACCGACACGATTGTTTTGGGCGATGTCGATGAAAGCACATTGTTGTCACTGGCGGCGGCGCTTGAAAAAGGGTCTGAACACCCGTTGGCCGAGGCGATTGTAGCGGGGGCCGAGGCGAAGGGCCTGAAAGTCGGTAAAATCAAGGAATTCAAGGCGGTGACGGGCAAGGGTGTTCAAGGTCGCATTGGCAAACGCGAGGTCGCGCTGGGCAACGAGGCGATGATGGGTGAGGTCGGACTTGTGACCGATACGGCCAATGAACAGGCCGATGCGCTGCGCACAGGTGGTAAAACGGCGATGTTTGTCGCGGTGGATGGTGTATTGGCGGGGATCGTTGCCGTGGCTGATCCGATCAAGGGCAATGTTGCCGAAACCATCAAGGCGCTGCATGCTCAAGGGTTGAGGATCATCATGGCCACAGGCGACAATGAACGGACGGCACTGGCCGTTGCGGCGCAACTTGGCATTGACGAGGTGCGGGCCGGTGTGATGCCCGAGGACAAGAAAAACCTTGTCGAAGAACTGCGCCGCGCCGGCCATTCAATTGCGATGGCGGGGGACGGGGTGAATGATGCGCCGGCACTGGCCGCTGCCGATGTCGGGATCGCCATGGGCACCGGCGCGGATGTGGCGGTGGAAAGCGCCGGCATCACCCTGTTGGGCGGTGATTTGTCAGGCATTGTGCGGGCACGAAAGCTTGCCAAAGCGACGCTGCGCAATATCAAGCAAAACCTGTTTTTTGCGTTTGCCTATAATGCCGCAGGGGTGCCGGTTGCCGCAGGTATTCTTTACCCGCTGACCGGAACGCTTTTGTCGCCAATGATCGCCGCCGCCGCGATGAGCCTGTCATCGGTATCGGTGATTTCCAATGCGCTGCGGTTGCGGCGGGTTGATCTATAGCGGCTGGTGAAAGGGCGGGAGACGGAGCGCCAGTTTCAGGAAAGAAGAACAACAATTTTATGAAGGGAAGTCAAAATGAAACACCATGTCATCTTTATGAGCCTGTTTGCGGTGGCGGCTGTCACCTCGGGAAACGGATATGCCCAACAAAATCCGAACGTCGGCACCGAAATGTCGAGAGCGGGGTTTGTTTTGGAAAACGGTCTTGAAATTCCGGGTTTTGATCCGGTGAAGGGACGAAAACTGTTTGCTGCCAAAGGCTGTGTTGTGTGCCATTCGGTGAACGGCATCGGGGGTGAAGATGCCCCCGAATTTTCGGCGGACTATATGGATAATCCGATGAACGCGTTTGATTTTGCCGCCAATATGTGGCGGGGCGCGTCGGCAATGATAGCCATGCAGGAAAACGAATTGGGCGAACAAATCGAGATTTCCGGAGAGGAGTTGGCAGCGATTATTGCGTTTGTGCATGACGCAGAGGAACAAGCGAAGTTTTCACAGGCGGATATTCCCGAAGATATCGAAGACCTGATGCACGGGGGCGACGATGATGGCGGAGAAGAACACGCAGAAGATGCCGGAAGCACCGGGCATACGGCCAGCGAATAATCCGGAAAACCATGCCTTTGCCGATAAAATCTGTGTTTGTGTCCCAAAAGAGTGAAAGGTTCTCTTGAACCTCTAGCCCGAATTATTCATGAAGCGGCGTAAATCGTTTGGCGGGCGTAGATCAAGCTGTTGAAATGTCGTATGATTTTGGTGTTGAACAAGATCATTCACCTCCAGCAGAAAATCCAGCCCGCCATGAACGACGATACAC
>JAUZRV010000218.1 GCA_030950105.1 Rhodobacterales bacterium
CGCATGCCTCACAAATCCCCATAGCGACAACTGACCCACCAAGCCCAACCCCGCGATTTCCCGCTTGAGCGCTTCTCCGACGCCAGGCAACGCCCCGCCCAACTCAAATCCCGCGCGCAGGGCGTCCGAGAAACCTGCACCTAAGCGGTCATATGACGCGCCCGCGCACCGCGTTCAATCGCGGCGGCATGTAGACGATCAATATCAAGTTCGTAACGGATTTCTTCGAGCAAGCGTAATTCAGGTTCTTGCAAAGTGCCATCGGCAGCCGCGACATCGCAAGCCAGCGCATAGGCGGTTTCATTGAGGCGCTCGGGCAGATTGTTGCGGATCAACCCGAACAGCACATCAAGCCCTTCTTCAAGGGTAAATAAATCAAATACGGTCTGTGTCATCGTATTCATCCGGTCGAGATCATAGTCGGCAAACACGGGCAGATTGTTGACGGCTGTTTGAATTTTGACGAGTTCGGCGGTGCGAATGTTTTCATCAGAGGCGGAAACCGCAATCATAATGGCAACAAGACAATCTTGCGGAGATAGCGGATGAGGGACATTTTCGGTCATTTTCGGATACCTTTCGTATCTGTGTTGCAGCGCAGAATATTGACCTGCGTGCCCTAGGGCAATAGGGAGCGGGTGAGCTTTTGTATATTGAGTGCAAAAGAAACCGGAGAACGACATGTCTGAATACCGCGATGCCGCAATGGCAAGCAAAGCCTGGCCATTTGAAGAAGCACGTAAATTGGTCAAACGCTATGCCAAGGGCGCGCCGGAAAAGGGCTATGTCCTGTTTGAAACCGGATACGGGCCAAGCGGATTGCCCCATATCGGCACCTTTGGCGAGGTGGCGCGCACGACAATGGTGCGCAATGCGTTCGAGGTCTTGAGCGATATTCCCACCAAATTGATCTGCTTTTCCGACGATCTTGACGGGATGCGCAAAGTTCCCGGCAATGTGCCCAACGCCGGGGCGCTTGAGGCGTCGTTGCAATTGCCTTTGACGCGGGTGCCCGACCCTTACGGCGAGGCCGAGAGTTTCGGCGCGCGCAATAATGCGATCTTGCGGCGGTTTCTCGATACTTTCGGGTTTGAATATGAATTCATTTCGGCGTCAGATTTTTATGCATCGGGCAAATTTGACGAAGTGCTGCTGCGCGCCGTGCGTGAATACGACAAGGTGATGGCGGTTATGCTCAAATCCTTGCGCGATGAACGGGCGCAAACCTATAGCATTTTTCTGCCGATATCGCCATCCTCCGGTCGGGTGCTCTATGTTCCGATCACCATTGTGGATGTTGAAAAGGGCATTATCGGATTTACCGACGAAGACGGCACAGCCGTGGAGATGCCGGTCACTGGTGGCAATGTGAAACTGCAATGGAAACCGGATTTTGGCGCCAGATGGGCCGCTCTTGATGTTGATTTTGAAATGTATGGCAAGGACCATTCGACCAACACGCCGATCTATGATCGCATTTGCCAAATTCTGGGCGGGCGTAAGCCAGAACATTTTGTGTATGAACTTTTCCTCGACGAAGAAGGCGGCAAAATTTCGAAATCCAAGGGCAATGGCCTTACGATTGATGAATGGCTAACGTATGCGTCGACCGAAAGCCTGTCGTATTTCATGTATCAAAAACCAAAGACCGCCAAACGGATGCATTTCGATGTGATCCCCAAGGCGGTTGATGAATACCACCAACAATTGCGCGCCTTTCCGACCCAGGATGCCAAGGCGCAATTGGCCAACCCGGTGTTCCATATTCATGCTGGCAAAGTGCGGGCGTCCAACATGGTTGTGCCGTTCTCGATGTTGCTTAATCTGGCGTCGGTTTCCCATGCCGAAGACAAATCGCAACTCTGGGGGTTTATTCAACGCTATGCCCCCGAAGCAAGCGCCGAAAGCCATCCAGATCTGGATGCGGCTGCCGGATTTGCAGTGCGTTACTATAACGATTTTGTCAAACCTGCCAAAGTGTTTCGTGCGCCATCGGATGTAGAACGCGAAGCTCTGAAGGCGCTGCGTGACGCATTGATAACCTACGATGGTGACGTGACAGGTGACGCGCTGCAATCGGTGGTGTTTGCCATTGGTCGTGAACGGTTCGATCCGATGCGCGACTGGTTCAAGGCGCTTTACGAGGTGCTTATGGGCGCGTCGCAAGGCCCGCGTTTTGGCGGATTTATTGCGCTTTATGGCGTCGATGAAACCGTGGCTTTGATTGACAAGGCACTGGCGGGAGAATTGACCTAACGGACGGGCCTAGGCGTTGCGCGCCACCCGCCAGTTTTCGCCGTTAGACACGAGCGCATGCACCAAAGCGACCGCACCGGGGGCGTCGGGACCGTAACCATCCGCCCCGATATGATCGGCAAAACTTTGAGTGACAGGGGCACCGCCGACGATGATCGGATACGGCTCGTCTGCGTCTTTGAACGCTTTGATCACCACAGACATATGTGGCATTGTGGTGGTCAAAAGCGCCGAAAGGCCGACAACATCAGGCCTGATCTCTCGCGCCTTGGCAGGGATGTCCTGTGCATCATTGTTCACGCCCATATCCACCACATCATAACCCGCACCCTCGAGCATCATCGCCACTAGATTTTTGCCAATATCATGCACATCGCCTTTGACTGTGGCGAGCAGGACAAGCCCCTTTGCTTCGGCTTTTGACGCGGTGAGCAACGGGCGCAGCACCTCAAGCCCGTTTTTCATAGCACGCGCGAGAGCAGCATTTCAGGAACAAATATCGTGCCATCCGAGAACATGCCCCCGACCTCTTCCATCGCCGAAATTAATGCGTCATCAAGGATTGTATTGAGCGGGATTTGGTTGTTGAGCGCCTGTTTCGTCGCCTTTTCGGCGGCCACATCTTCAGCATCAACAACGTAATCAAACAGGTCATCAAGAAGGGCATTTTGTTCTGCTGACAGGAACTGTCCTTTGCTCGCGGCTTCAGCGGCTTTGGTGTGTTTGCAGAGTTATCCAAACGACATTTTGGCGGTGTTGCAGGTGTTCAAGCGCGCGATATTGCAATGGCACCCTTGATCCATGAACGTGAACAAGGCAACAGATGGTTGTCGTGGGAACAATGGTTCGGGCAACATGAAGTATCTTATCAAGCGACTGATAATACTTATTATTATGACAATTATGCGCTTACTTTGCAGGCCGCAATGGATGGACGCGGAGTGGCGCTTGCGTGGCTACATCTTGCCGAAGCACCGCTTGTTTCCGGCCAATTGGTAGAGTTGGAAGGGTTAAAAGTGGCCACTGATTCCGGTTACTATCTGGCCTATCGGCATGGCCACCCCAAAGCCGACCGTATTGTGGCATGGTTCAAGCAAATGGCCAAAGAGCAGGAACATGACATCCCGGCAACTTTGGCCCGCCGCAGTTAAGCCGCGTTTAGGCGGCCGCGTTTTTATTGGCAGCTTTGCGTGTCTTGGCTTTCTTCTTGGGCGCACCAGAATTTGCATCAATAAATTCTAGAACCAGCGGGCGGATATTGTTGCGCCAGCTTTTCCCGGCGAAAATCCCGTAATGTCCTGCGCCCGGCTCTACATGCGATGCCTTTTTGCTATCGGGCAGACCTGTGCACAGGTCGAGCGCAGCAATACATTGGCCCGGTGCCGAAATATCGTCATTTTCACCTTCTACGGTTTTGATCGCAACCGTGGTGATTTTCCCGATGTCGATTTTATGGCCATTCACCACGAATTCATTACGCGCAATTTCGCGGTTTTTGAAAATACGCTCTACGGTAGACAGGTAAAATTCGGCAGTCATATCCATAACCGAAAGGTATTCGTCATAAAATCGGTTGTGGGCATCATGATCGGACGCCTCGCCTTTGGAAACACGGGTGATCTGATCGGTAAATGCTTTTTGGTGCTTGTCTTTGTTCATCGCGATAAACGACGACAGTTGCAGCAACCCCGGATAAACCATACGCCCCACACCGGCATGTTTGAAACCGACCCGTTGGATCATGGTTTCTTCAAGAGTGCCCATAGTGACGCGCGCGCCAAAATCGGTCACATCGGTTGCCGCGGCATCTGGATCAATCGGACCACCGATCAGGGTCAGGGAACGCGGCTGCGCCTCTGGATCAAGCTCGGCAAGATAGGCGGTGGCGGCCAATGTCAAAGGGGCCGGCTGACAGACCGCGATCACATGGGTATCCGGCCCAAGTTCGCGCATGAAATCAACGAGATAGCAGGTATAACCCTCAATATCGAATTTACCTTCGGATACCGGGATATCGCGCGCATTATGCCAATCGGTGATGTATACTTCGCAATCGCGTAGCAGGGATTGCACGGTTGAACGCAACAACGTGGCGTAGTGGCCCGACATCGGCGCAACAACCAAAACGCGACGCGAATTGGGCGCGCGATCGGTAACATTGAAATGAATCAGGTCGCCAAATGGACGCTCGACCACGGTTTCGACATTGATAAGGTGATCACGGCCATCGGCGCAGGTAAACGAGTGGATGCCCCAGTCGGGTTTGGTCATCATACGCTGAAACGAGCGCTCTGTCACTTGGCCCCATGCGGCCACCCAATCCAGCGCCGGATTGGGGAACATAGAGAACATAGGATAGGATGCCATCGAAAGCGCCGTCGCCCCGAGCCATTGGTTCGTGTTGCGCATAGTTTCCATCATGTCGTAAGTGGCCATATATCGCATGTCTATATTCCTGTGTTACGGCGCAGAGAAAAACAACCTATGCGCAAGGGTGGTCATATGTTATGCTGCATTGCAGAAAGTTTAAAGGGAAATTGTTAAGATGACAACAAAGGACGGTGATGCGAGCCTCCCGATGGGTGAATTAAGCGAAGATATGGCGCGTAATTTGCAACGCGTAGAAGCGCTTTCGCAGAGATTTATCAAAACGATGTCACACAAACGCCCCGTCAACGAGAGCCTGAGCGGACCAGATCAGGAACTCTTTACCAATGCGATGACCACCTATTGGGGGCAAATGGCCAAAGATCCCGCACGAATATTTGCGCATCAGCTTGATTTTTGGGGCAAATCCGTGACCCATTTCATGGAAGCGCAACAGATGTTCAAGGAGGGTAAATTCGAAGCCCCGAATGATGAAACCGCTACTGATCGACGGTTTGCCAATCCGATGTGGCAGCAAAACCCGTATTTTAATTATATAAAACAACAGTATATGATGAACGCCGATGCGATACGCCAAGCGGTGCAAGATGTTGGTGACCTCGACCCTGTTGAGCGCAAGCGGCTCGATTTTTTCAGTGAACAGATTATCAACATGCTTGCCCCGACCAATTTTCTGGGCACCAATCCGGATGCGTTGGAGCGCGCGGTTGAAACCAACGGTGAATCACTGGTGCAAGGGTTGGAAAACCTGATCGGCGATCTTGAGGCCAATGAAGGCGAACTTCTGGTTCGACTGGCCGATGCCAGCGCTTTCGAGCTTGGTAAAAATATCGCCACGACCCCGGGCAAGGTGGTGTTTCGCAACCGGATGATGGAACTGATCCAATATGCGCCCACAACCGAACAGGTGCATAGTATTCCGCTTGTCGTGTTCCCGCCGTGGATCAATAAATTCTATATTCTCGACCTCAAAGCGCAAAATAGCCTGATAAAATGGATTACAGAACAAGGGTTTACCCTGTTTGTGGTGGCTTGGGTCAATCCCGGGTCCGATTACCGCGATGTCGGTATGGAGGAGTATATCACCGAGGGATATCTTGCTGCCTTTGATGAAGTAAAGAAAATCACCGGCCAGAAACAGGTTAATACTGTGGGCTATTGCATTGCCGGAACAACCCTCAATCTGGTGTTGGCGCTGCTCAAAAAACGTGGTGACAAGACGATCAAATCGGCCACATTTTTCACGGCGCTGACCGATTTTGGCGATCAGGGCGAATTCACGCCGTTTCTGGGCAGCGATTTTATTGACGGAATCGAGGACGAGGTGGCCGAGACCGGCGTGTTGCGTTCGCTGATCATGGCGCGCACCTTTAGCTTCTTGCGCTCGAACGATCTGATTTATGGACCGGCGATCAAAAGTTATATGATGGGCGAGGCGCCACCGGCCTTTGACCTGTTGTTCTGGAACGGTGACGGATCAAATCTACCTGCGAAAATGGCGATGCAATATTTGCGCGGCCTGTGTCAGGACAACAATTTTGTGCGCGGTGGTGTCGAGATGTTTGGCGAAACTCTGCATATTTCCGACGTCGATGTGCCAATGTGTTCTATCGCTTGCGAGGGCGATCACATTGCCGCGTGGCCCGCCTGTTATGGCGGATTTCAAATGGCGGGCGGCAAGAACAAAACCTTTATCCTGTCGCAGTCAGGGCATATTGCGGGGATCATTAATCCGCCGTCCAAGAAGAAATATGGGCATTATACCAACGACGATCTTGGGCTTACTTCGCAAGAATGGCGTGAGGGCGCGGAATTTCATGAAGGCACATGGTGGGGACGTTGGGGGGCGTGGCTCGCTAAACGGTCAGGAAAGATGATTCCGGCGCGCCACCCCGGTGATAATGGCCATGAAATCCTTTGCGATGCACCGGGGACCTATGTGACCAAGGTTCCAACCCTTTGATTTCACAAATTAAATAAAATAATGCTGCGGCGCGGCAGTAATTCCTTGAAATACTGCATCGCAGAATTTATATAATGTGCAGACGCAGAATTTAACCTGTTTACACACATGTGAGCAGACGCACAAAGGAATACCACAATGGCTAATACTCAAGATTTCACAGCAGCTCTGAAAGACATGATGGGCGCATTTCCCGTAGACACAACCGCATTTGACGGCGCTTTCAAAAGCCAAGCAGACCTGACCGAAAAACTGTCCGGCCTGGCCCTGTCCGCTGTTGAGCAATCAAACGCGATTTCGACAAAATGGACCAACGATACATTGGCCAAAATGGGCAACATGGCCAAAGCCAAAGCCGAACCAGCCGATTATGCAACTGCAATGTCTGATTTTGCATCCGCGACTGCCGAAGCTGCCGCAGAAAACATGGCCGCCTTTGCCGACATCGCCAAGAAAGTCCAAATGGACACTGTTGAATTGATGATGGCCGCGGGCAAAACTGCCGGTGAAGAAGCCAATGCCGCTGTTAAAAAAGCAGCCAAAAAATAAGACTAGGCATTAAGACGCTTCCTCCTCCCTGAGGCGGCGAATGTCGGGCGGGTCCTTGCTGGATCCGCCCTTTTTTTGTGCGCTGATTTTGGTCATGGTCTTTTGTGCAGTAACAGCATAGAGTTTGCTGCACCGCTGCATTTCTGGGGAGGAATCGCCCGTGTCACCATCCCGTTCCGGGTCCAAATCCGAGACTGACAAACCGCTTCTGATCAAACGCTACGCGAGTCGGCGGTTGTATAATACTGAAACCAGCGATTACGTGACGCTGGATGATATTGCCGGATTTATCCGCGGGGGGCGCGAAGTTCAGATTATCGACCTGAAATCGGGGGATGATCTTACGCGGCAATATCTGCTGCAAATTATCGCCGATCACGAAAGCCGGGGTGAAAATGTCCTGCCTTTAGGGGTGTTGAACGATCTGGTGCGCAGTTATGCCAGCAATGCAACCTCCGTGGTGCCCGAATTTCTGCAAGCGTCTTTTGATATGTTGCGGGACGGACAGGCCAACGCGATGGAGAAAATATCATCGTTAAATCCAATGGCGCAGATGCCGGGGTTTGAGGCTATGCAAGCACAGCAAGCGGCATTTTTAAAAGCGATGACTGGTGGTTGGTCCGGTGGCGCGGCAAAACCAGCCGAAGAACCAACACCCGAGGCCAAAGCGGAACCCGATGCCGCAAGCGGTGAAGACCTTGATGAAATTAAAAAACAATTGGCCGAAATGCAGGCCAAACTGTCGAAAATGGGAAAATAGCTGCGCCATGGCGGGGGGCAACGGCAAAACTTCGGGGAAGATAACCCATAAAATAACACTGTGGGGGATCGAGGTGTTTATCGCCACGGCCCAGGAGCGTTCTATTTCAGCAGCGGCGCGGCGGTTGGGGGCAAGCGCGTCGGCGGTCAGTCAGCAATTAACCAATCTGGAAACCGCAATTGGTGCCATTCTGGTGCAGCGCAAAATGCGCCCCGTGACATTGACCCCCGCAGGTGAAATTTTCCGGCGGCGCGCAGAGTCAATTTTGAACGAGGCAGAACAAGCGCGCATTGAATTGGCCACGGGTGATCTTGCGGCATTAACCCGCTTTCGCCTTGGAATGATTGAAGATTTCGAGGCCGAAGTGACGCCTGGATTGCTAACCCATATGGCGGGCGAGTTGCAGGGTTGCCAGTTTTTACTGGAAACCGGAGCTAGTCATGCGCTTTATGATCAACTTGATGCCCGTGCTCTGGATGTGATTGTGGCCGCTGAAATGGGCGCGCAGGCCGATTGGATGGAGGTCCATCCGCTGCTGTCCGAGGGATTTGTTGTTGCGGCGCCCAAAGGATTGGTGGATGCCAACTGCGATATTCTGGAGAAGCTCAAAACCTTGCCATTTGTGCAATATACCCAACGCCATCACATGGGGCGCCAGATTGCCGAACATCTGGCCCGCCAGAATTTGACACCGGCGCATCGGTTCGAACTTGATAGTTATCACGCGATTTTGGCACTGGTGGGGCAGGGCGCGGGGTGGACGATCCTGACGCCTTTGGCGTTGATGCGCGCGCGGCGGTTTGCACCGTTATTGGATGTGATGGAATTGCCATTTGCACCGCTGTCGCGGGCTATTTCGCTCACCGCGCGCAAGGGAGTTTTACAAGATATGCCCACCGGGGTGGCCGCAACCCTGAAGGGGTTGCTTCTGAAAAATATTGTTGTTCCGGCGATTTCCGAACACCCGTTTTTGGCAGGTGCGTTGAAAATACTATAATATCTCCAAGGCGTTAGGTTCCATAGGCCTTTTGAGGGGCCATGGCTTGCTCGGCGGCCATCAACAAAACCTCGGAAACCAGATCCAGATCGGTTTGTTGCAGGCGCGCGGGTAGGCGGGTGTCGCAGGCACGCATCAACATGGAACGGGTTTTGGGCAATTCCGGCGTGTCACCAGCGATGAATTTCCAGTTCCAGAATGCGCGCGCGTTGTCGGTGGAATGGCCAAACACTTGCACCTTGATGCCATTGTCTGCGGCGGCGGCAACAAAGGCGGCGGTCTGGTCAGCGTCCATATCGACAAGGTTGAATTGCAGCGAATCCGGCGCGCGCGATTCCGGGGCGAGTTTGGCCGGAACCTCGAGCCATGGAGATTGGGAAATCTGCGCGGCGACGTAATTGTGATTGCGCAGTCCATCGCGGACTCTGCGTGTGATTTCAACAAGTTGCGGGCGAATGATCGCGGCGGATATATTGTTCATGCGCAGATTGTAGAGCGGCAGGCGATTCTGCCATTTGGCAAAGGCGGATTGCAGCACGGCGTGTTTTTTCCAGTTATGTTCATATGCGCCCGACATGATCACGGCCTGTGCGGCGAGGTCGGCGTCGTCGGTGATCAAAATACCACCTTCGCCTGCATTGACCATCTTGTAACTTTGGAATGAAAAGCACCCGACGCGGCCAATGGTGCCGATGTTTTTGCCATGCCAAGTGGTGCCAAGCGAATGGGCGGCGTCTTCGATAACGGGGATGTTGCGCGCATCGCAAAGTGCCATGATCGCATCCATATCGGAGGTGTGCCCGCGCATGTGCGAGATGATGACGGCGGAAATGTTGTCGTCAAGCCGCGCTTCGAAGTCATTGATATCAATGCGGTAATTATCACCAACCTCGCAAAGGACCGGAATACAATCGGCATGAATGACCGAAGATGGCACTGCGGCAAAGGTGAAGGCGGGCAACAAGACACGGGCATCACGCGGCAATCCCAGCGCCTTGAGAGACAGGAAAAGCGCCGCAGAACAGGATGAAACCGCGAGGGCATATTTGGCCCCCATTAAAGCGACAAATTCGGTTTCCAAAAGGGCAACCGGCGATGCATCAGGCGCGGTATAGCGGAATAAATCACCCGAATTTAGCATGCGTTCGATTTCGACCAAGGCGGCGGGCGGAATCGATTCCGCGTCGTAAACGCTTGGCGCAGAGGCAAGAGGGGTAGCGTTGATATCGGCCATTGTTTCGGCTTTCCTGAATGTTTGTTTCGGAAAGTATAAATGTTAATTTTTCGAAATGCAATCCGTTTGCTGGCAAATAGGCGGAAATCCAACGTATGTATAACATATGGCAAACGTATGTATTACGTGCATACGTTGGGTTGGCAGGTGGCCGGAAAACAAGGGGTAATTGGTTTGACTATTGGAGCCTCCGGCGGGGATATTTGGGGAACAAAGAAGCCGAGAGATCTAGATGCCAATGCGGTCGCGCAGGGCGAACCATGTCATAGCCAATGCAAGCAGCGGCGTGCGCATCGCCGAGCCGCCGGGGAACGCGGGGGTCGGCAGACGGGCCATTGTGTCAAATCCGCTGCTTTGGCCGGTGATGGTTTGGGCGATGAGCAGGCCTGCGTGGGTGGCGGTGCCGACGCCGTGGCCGGAATAACCTGACGCGGTCAGGATGTTGGGGCCAAGTCGGGCGAGATAGGGCAGCCGTTTCATGGTAATACCAAGCGTGCCACCCCATGCGTAGTCGATTTTGACGTCGCGCAAGTGAGGAAAAATCTGGGCCATGGGTTTGCGTACGGTGGCGGCGATGTCGGCGGGAAATTTGTAGCCGTAAGATTCACCCCCGCCAAACAGAAGGCGGTTGTCGTGGGACAGGCGGAAATAATTGATCACAAATTTGCTGTCGGCGACGGCGACATCTTGGGCAAGGACGCGGGTGACATCATCACCGAGTGGTTCTGTCGCGGCGATAAAATTGTTGATCGGCATGACGCGGGCGGCGGTTTTGCGATGCAACCCACCAAGATAGCCATTGCAAGCGAGGACAATGTGATCGGCGGTCACGCGGCCTTTTTCGGTTTGAATGACGTGTTTGTCGGTGGATTTGACGCCCGGTTTGATGTGGTGGACGGCGCTGTTTTCATGGATCGTTGCACCGGCAGATGCGGCAGCGCGGGCGAGGCCGATGGCATAGGCGAGGGGGTGCAAATGGCCCGCGCCCATGTCGATAGAGCCGCCTTTGTAGGCCGGTGACGGGCAGATGGATTGGGCGTCGCCATGGGAGAGGGCACGGATATCGTCGTAGCCGTATTTGGTGTTCAGGTGTTCAACGTATTTATGTTCGTGTGCGACCTCGGAAGAGTGTAGGCATGCGTGCATAACGCCGGGTTTATAGTGGCAATCAATGGCGTGTTTTTCGATCAACCCACGCACCAGTTTTTTGGCGTCCTCGGCCAAAAGCCACAGGTGGCGGGCATCGTCATTGCCCATCATGCGTTCCAGATCGTCTTGCTCTACGCGCTGACCACTGCCCAACTGGCCGCCATTGCGCCCCGATGCGCCAAAGCCGACGCGGTGTGCCTCGAGCAGGATTACGGATAGCCCGCGTTCAGCGAGATGCAGCGCGGCAGAGAGGCCGGTATATCCGGCGCCAACAATGCAGACATCGGCGCGCGCGTCGCCCTTGAGGGCGCTAAATGGCGGCAAGGACGGCGTGCTGGCGGCATACCAGCTCTCTGGATATTGGCCTTGTTTATCGTTTGAATACAGTAGGTTCATACGTTCATCAGGAGGTGTTCCCGCTCCCAAGGTGAGATGACTTGCAGGAATTCCTGATATTCGGTGCGTTTGATAATTGAATAAACGCGGGCAAATTCAGGGCCAAGAACATCGTGAAGGGCGGTTGCAGAATCAAACAGATCAAGGGCATCGCCCATCACTGCGGGGATGCTTTCTTCGCCTTCATAGGCGTCGCCGACGTATTGTTTTGTCGGGCGTTTTTGTTCGATCAGACCGAGATATCCGCAAGCGAGAGAGGCGGCGATGCCAAGGTAGGGATTGCAATCCATGCCCGCGATGCGGTTTTCAACGCGGCGCGCATTTGGTGATGATATCGGAATCCGGATGCCGGTGGTGCGGTTGTCGCGCGCCCATTCAAGGTTGATCGGGGCAGCGTTGTCTTTGACGTATCTGCGGTAGGAATTCACGTAAGGGGCAAGCACGGCAACGGCGGCGGGCAGGTGGTTTTGCAAACCGGCGATGAAGTGGTAAAACGCGTCGGTTTCACCTTCTTGCGGGCCGATAAACAGGTTCTTGCCGGTGTCCATGTCGATGATAGAATGGTGGATGTGCATCGCGCTTCCGGGTTCGGCAGCGATGGGTTTGGCCATGAAAGTGGCATAGCAATTGTGGCGCAGCGCGGCCTCGCGGATGATGCGTTTGAAATAGAACACTTCATCGGCAAGTTTGAGCGGATCACCGTGTTGCAGGTTGATTTCGAGTTGACCAGCGCCGCCTTCCTGGGTGATGCCGTCGATTTCAAAACCTTGCGCTTCGGCAAAGTCATAGATGTCGTCGATGACGGGGCCAAATTCATCAACGGCGGTCATGGAATAGGCCTGTCGTGCGGCGGCGGGGCGCCCCGAGCGGCCCATCATCGGTTTGATTTCCTGAGCCGGATCAATGTTGGGGGCGACAAGGTAAAATTCGAGTTCCGGCGCGATGACCGGTTGCCAGCTTTTGGCGTGGTAGAGATCGACGACGCGTTTCAAAACATTGCGCGGGGCGAAGGGGATTGGTTCACCAGCGACATCAAAGGCGTCGTGGATCACCTGCAATGTCCAGTCGCCGGTCCATGGCGCAGCGGTGGCGGTGGACATGTCGGGTTTGAGGACCATATCGCGTTCAATAAAACCGCCGTCACCGGCCGCTTCGCCCCAATCGCCGGTGATGGTTTGGTAAAATATCGAATCGGGCAGGTGGAAATAATCCTGACGGGCGAATTTGCTGGCGGGGACCGCTTTGCCACGGGCGATGCCGGGCAGATCGGAAATGATGCATTCAACTTCGTCGAGGCGCTTTCCGTCCAGATAGGCGCGGGCGGCATCGGGAAGATTTGCGGTGAGGGTGGTTTTCCAGTCGCTCATTTGCTGTCTCCTTTGAGGAAAAACGCGGCCATTTTATCGGCCATATGTTGGTTGGCGGTCGGGGTGTCGAGGTTGGCATCGGCCTGCACCAGAAGGTCGTCGGGCAGGTTGCCCTTGCCGCGATGGGTGATCAGGGCGGCGACCATCGGGGCGGTAAATTCGGGGTGGGGTTGGACGCTCAGCATGCGATCCCCATAGAGAAGCGCGGCGTTCTGGCAAAAATCATTGCTGGCGATGACGGTGGCGGTTTCTGGTATTTTGACGACCTGATCCTGATGCCATGCGTTAAGCGGGAGGGTTTCTCCCTCGAAATCATAGGTCTGATGGCCAACCGCCCAGCCATCTTTCCATTTGACGACTTCGCCGCCCATGGCCTGTGCGATGATTTGATGGCCAAAACAGACGCCGACCATCGGGCGGCCATCGGCATAGGTTTTGCGGATGAAATCTTCGAGGGGAGGGATCCACGCGTGATCTTCGTAAGCGCCGTGTTTTGATCCGGTGATCAACCAACCGTCGGCGTCATCAACGGATTTTGGGAAATGGCCATCGACCACGGCGAAGGTTTCAAAAGTGAAATCATGACCGCCGAGGAGACGGGCAAACATTTCGGGATAAGTGCCGAGGGTTTCAATCACTTCGGAAGGGGCGTGGCCGGTTAGGAGGATGCCGATTTTCATGTAGATACCGTTTATTTGATCATATTATTGGGTGCAGCAGAGAGCCCCCGATCATGCGGTGTCGAGGTAAATTTTCCATTGCTGGCGCGCGGGGATTTCCGCCATCTTATCGCGCTCCTGACGTTTGGTCATCACCAGATTTTCGATCAATTGAGGGGGGAAAATGCGGGCGATGTCGGGCGAGGTTTCAAATAGATCAATGGCGTGGGTCCAATCCGCGGCGAGCTGTGGGGCACCTTTGGCTTCATAGGCGTTGCCGGTGATTGGGTCGGCAGGCGGGTGGGCGTCGTCGATGCCGTTAATCGCCGCGCCAAGCACCGCGGTGAACATCAGGTAGGGGTTGATATCGCCGCCTGCGACGCGGTGTTCGATGCGGCGTGCAACCGGTGCGCCGCCGGGTATCCGAATGGCGGCCGTGCGGTTTTCATAGCCCCAAACAGCAGCTGTGGGGGCGTGTGCGCCGGGCACCAAACGGGCATAACTATTGGCATGCGGGGCAAAGACCAGTGTCGAGGCGGGCATCGCGGAGAGGCATCCGGCGACCGCGTGGCGCAATATGTCAGAGCCATGTTCCGAGCCGTCATTGAAGATGTTTTTACCGTCACTATCAAGCACCGAAAAATGCACATGCATGCCGTTGCCAGCGTCCTCGGGGAATGGTTTGGCCATGAAGGTCGCGGCGAACCCGTGTTGACGTGCAAGGCCTTTTATCAAGGATTTAAACAACCATGTGTCGTCGGCGGCGCGCAGTGCATCTTGATGGTGCAAGGTGATTTCAAACTGTCCGGCGCCGCCCTCGGCCGTGGCGGTTTGTGCCGGAATACCCATGGCAATGCAGCCCTCGTAAAGCGCGGTGAGGAACGGGTCAAAGGCATCAAGTTGCTGCATCGACAGAATTTCACAAGTGTCGAGACGGCGGCCGGTTTGCGGATTTTTGATTGGCAATAGCACGTCTTTGCCGGTATCATCGACCAAAGTAAATTCAAGTTCGGTGGCGGCAATTACTGACCACCCGCGCGCCGAAAACCGGGCCAGAATATCCACCAGCGCATGACGTGGATCGCCGGTGAATGCGGTGCCATCATCATTATACATGGACATGGGCACCATCATTTGATCACCGGAAAGCCACGGCACCGGCACGCCGCCGCGTTCGGTCGGGCGCAAAATACCGTCGGCATCGCCAGAGGCGAACACCAGAGGGCTGTCTTCGATATCGGCACCGGTGATGTCAAGATTGGGCACAGAAAGCGGCATACGCACAGCGCCGGAATCGAGCTTTCCGGCGTAAGATCCGGGCACCCGTTTGCCACGCATTTGTCCGTTCAAGTCGCAAAGAGCCACGCGGAAGGTATGGTGTTGTTCTAGGTCCATAGGGGTCTTGTAGCAGAGAAATTCTCTAAGGCAAAATAATTTGATCATATTTTTTAGCCACAATTGGCGCGCATTAAAACAATGGCGAATTTTACCTATACGTGCGGATTTTCAGCCATGCGTCTATTGCATTGCGGCAATGCACAACTGGCAATTGTTAAAGGGTGATTCCGTCTCTAGATGAGCGTCACGAGATCGACACACAGTCGGCCCTACAACAAAATAAAGGAAGCACGTTATGACAACCGCCGTAGCAAAAACAACTTCTGTGCCTTTCGGGGCCGTCACCATCTATAATACGATTAATGCCGTTGAGGCATTTGTCGCCGCCGTTCAAACATGGAACGCGCGCCGCATTACCCGGAATGCTTTGGTGCGCCTGTCGGACACACAATTGAATGACATCGGTTTGACATTCAAAGATATCCGCAATTTCCCTCTGGAAGCCGGTAAATACTAATATTTTTTCAATTCTCCCGACTGTGTAAAAGGCCCTCGTGTGATGCGGGGGGGGGTTGCGTTTTCCGTTAGCGGATAAGCGGCATACGCGGGCGTTTGATGCGGGCCGATTGTGGCAAGTGCCGATTGAGGCGGCGGTTGATCAGCCCGAAAATCCCGACGATGATCAAGGTGAGCAGGATGAAATAGCCCGCAAGTATCGGATAGGGTATGAACGGGTTAAAGGTTTTGTCTGCGAAATAATTGGCGTAATAGAGCGCATCACCACGTTGTTGCCACGCTGGAAAGCCCGAGAAAAACACCAAGGTTGTGGCGTGGAACAGGAATATCGCCTCGTTGGTATAGGCGGGCCATGCAAGGCGCATAGAAGTGGGCCAAATGACGCGAATAAAGCGTTTCCAACCGGACATGCCATAGGCATCGGCGGCCTCGACTTCGCCGCGGGGCACCGATTGCAGGGCGCCATAGAAGATTTCGGCGCTATAGGCGGCGGTGTTGAGGAATAAAACTACCAGCGCACCGGCCCAAGCCGAGGTGAACCAGCTAAACAACGGGAAGCTCTGTTTGAGGTTGAGAAACAGGAAATATGCCAGGAAAAACTGGATAAACAGGGGCGAGCCGCGAAACAGCAAGATGAACCAATTGGCCGGAATTGACAGAAACGGATAGCGCGAAGCCTTGGCCAGAGCGATGGCATTTGCCAAAACAAAACCGATAACGAGGGCAATGGCCCCGAAATAGATGTTCCAGATCATACCCGAGCCGATCAGGGTGAAATGCTGACACAGGGTAAAGTCGGTTTTGGGTAGCAGACGTTCACCGATGCCAACAGCGCGCAACCCGTAATCGCCAATTGTGGTGAGACATTCATTCATGAGGTGCCCCCCAATGTGGCCTGTCCGTGGGTGAGGCGTTTCATCAATTTACCAAGGAAAAATTCGGAGACTTTGGTAAAGGCGAGGTAGAAAACCAGCAAGCCGAGGAAATACCACAGCCGCCAGTCGCCGTGTGGGTAGGCAGTGTAGCGCGGGGTTTTGGAACCGCCAAGTTCGCGCGCCCAATAGACGATGTCTTCGACGCCGAGCAGAAACAAAAGCGGGGTTGCCTTGATCAAGACCATCCACAGATTGGACAGGCCGGGCAGTGCATAAACCCACATTTGCGGGACGGTAATACGCCAGAATGTCTGGCGGTTGGTCATGCCGTAGGCCTGTGCGGTTTCAACCTGACCGTGGGGGACGGCCCGCATCGCCCCATAAAGGACGTTGGCCGCAAATGCGCCGAAAACAATGGCAAATGTGAGGACGGCGGTGAAAAACCCATAAACCTCGTGCACCCATTGCGGGGCCGAGGAGAGCGGTAGTTTGGCGGCTTTGCATACCACGAAATCGCTGCCTTGGCGGATCGGTTGATCCCAATCCGGGCAGTAAATTTGGTGGCGGACGTATTCAAAGCCCTGATCAAGGGCGATGACGAAGAACAGGAAAAAGGCAATGTCAGGCACGCCGCGCACCACCGCTATGTAGGTTTTTCCGAACCATCGCAGAGGCAGAAAATTAGAACGAGCAGCGGCGGCCCCCCCGAATCCGAAGGCCAAAGCCGTGGGGGCGGTGATTGCGAGGAGTAAAAGGACGGTGCCGAACGAAAGGTAAAATCCCATGTGTTTGCCAGTGCTGAGGTAGCACGACAGGTATTTGAAACCGGAAAGAGTGGCGGGATCGGCGCAATACTCAAAAATGGAGAAACCTCATCGGCGGCGTTTTGTAGGGAAAGGACGGGATTTGGATATTTGGACGAAAAAGAAACAAAGTGGGAAAAGGGGGAGCGGTGGTGTGCCCCCCCTTTTTGAAGTTGATTTAGAACAATTCGGCTTCGGGAAGCCATTTTGTGATCAATTCGTTGAGAGATCCATCGGCCTTCATTGAATCAATGGCAGCGGTGAATTTGTCACGCAGTTCATTGTCGGATTCGCGGATGCCCATGCCGACACCGCCACCGATCAAAACATCGGCGTCCAGCATCATCATGTCGCTGTCGGCTTCTGCGATGGGCAGAAGGAAGGATTTATCGGCCAGAACCGCGTCTGCTTCGCCCGAACGCACGGCGGCGACGGTTTCATCAGGGGTGGCGAACTCTACCAATGTGGCCCCCATGGAAGCGATATAAGACGCCTGAATGGTGCCGGTCTGGGCGGCGACAACACCGCCTTTGATGTCGGCATCCATCGACATTGCCATGAAGGAAGACGGGTCCGGCTGCGTATAGTTTGTTGTGAAATCAATGACTTCATCGCGTTCATCGGTGACGGACATGCCCGCGATGATGGTGTCATAGTTACCCGATACCAGATTTGGAATGATGCTATCCCAGTCATTGGTGACCCACTCGCAAGTGAGTTCTGCGCGTTTGCACAGCTCGTCGCCAAGTTCGCGTTCGAAACCGTCAACTTCGCCAGCGTCGTTGATGAAATTATATGGAGGGTAGGCGCCTTCGGTGCCCATACGCACAGTGGTGGCATGGCTGCCGGCAAACGTCATGCCTGCGGTAAGCGCCAGAGCGGCGGTGGTCAGAATCAGTTTTTTCATAGTGTCACTCCCAAGTGTTAAGAATCGTTATTGTCGTTGTGTTGCGATTTTCGCACCAAAGCCCCTGTGGTGCAATTGGTGAAGGGTGTTGTGGCGCGGGTATCGGGCGTTTGGGCCGAGGCGCGCACCGAATAAAGCGCAAACAGGCTTGTGGCGAGAACCAAGGCAAACAGCAAAACGCCGCGCGCCTTGCAAAGAATGGCCGCCCAATTCATGCGGGAACCGTTGCGGACAGGAACCCTTGCAAACGTTCGGTTTTGGGCGCGCCAAATACCTGATCGGGGGGGCCTTGTTCTTCGATGCGCCCCTGATGCAGGAACACCACGTGATCGGCCACATCTGCGGCAAGGCGCATGTCGTGGGTGACGATGACCATCGTGCGCCCTTCAGTGGCCAAGTCTTTGATAACTTTTATAACTTCTTGTTCAAGTTCGGGATCGAGCGCCGATGTCGGTTCGTCAAAAAGCAGGGCCTCTGGTTCCATACACAGGCCACGGGCGATGGCGGCGCGTTGTTGTTGGCCACCGGAAAGCTGTGCCGGATAGGCATCGCATTTGTCGCCAATACCGACCTTGTCGAGATAGGCGCGCGCGGATTTTTCGACCTCGGCGCGGGGGCGGCCAAGCACGGTAAGCGGGGCCTCCATCACGTTTTGCAGGTTCGACATATGCGCCCAGAGATTGAATTGTTGAAACACCATCGAAAGATTGGTGCGGATGCGCAATATTTGTTTGTGATCGGACGGGTGGCGGGTGTGGCCGCTGCCTTTCCATGTCACGGGTTCGCCTTTGAACAAGATCTCGCCTTGTTGCGCGTTTTCAAGAAGATTGGCGCAGCGCAGCAAGGTTGATTTCCCCGAGCCGGACGAGCCGATCAATGCGATAACTTCGCCACGACGGGCGGTAATATCGACACCTTTTAGAACCTCGAGATCGCCAAACGCCTTGTGCAGATTGCGAATTTCGATAACGGGCGTTGGATTGGACGATTTTTCGGGCATTTGTTCGGACAAGGGAAACCTATGGGTTGTTGCAAGCAATTTCAGGTGATTAGGGCCGAAAAATCGCAGGTTTGCAACGTCAAATCGCCGATTGGGATGGTATTTGGCACGTTGACCTTGGATCGCACCCTATTTGGGCGGCGCTGGCGGGGTTGGCACCGCGAGATAGGTCGCAGCGTCTATGGCGACTAACCCACGCAAATGCAGAGTATCGCGGGTGGATTGCGGCACGTCGGCAATCGCGGCGCGAATGGCAGCAAACAGCGGGTCGGGATCGTTGGTGCGCGCGGTGATATAGGGCAGGCCGGGGGTTGCGGGGGTGGTGGCCAGCACCCGCAAATTATCGGCAAAGGCGTCGTGACGTTGGATTAATTCCCACGTCAGCCCGTCAATGGCGGCAATATCGGCGTGGCCCTCGACGACGGATTTGGCCGACGCAACATGGCCACCGCTTTGCACGAAATCGCCGAATGTGAGGCCGATCGTGGCCGCGTAATTTTGCGGGGCGGCCCAACCGGATTGTGAGCCGGCGTCGTTATACGCGAGGGTTTTCCCGGCAAAGTCAGAGAGTTGTGTGGCGGGGTTGTCTTTTGTAACCACAAAGGCAGAGCGGTAATATCCCGGCGCGCAGTCGGGCAGGCCGTAATCTGGGGTGCCGATCAAATTGACGGACCCATGCAATTTGGTGCGGTAAGGCATGCCACAGGTTTGCGACAGCAACAGGTCGGGCGCGGCCCAGATTTCGGCAAAGTCAACGCCGCGGGTCAGGGCACCGGGACCATAGCCAAGGCGGGCACGAATCGCCGACCACAGCGCATCATTGGCGGCTGCGGTCTCGGCGCGATCATACATGCCCAATGATGCAATCATCTGGTTTCAACGCGTTGACGGGCAAGGGCGCTATCGCGGTCATTCACCCCGAGCAGGTTGGCCACAAGGCGCAGCAGCGCATTTTCGTGTTTGTCGCGGCTGCCATCGGCCAAAACCACCTGCCAGAGTGATTCAATCACCGCAACGCGATCTTCAAACGGCACTGCGTTTTTGATGTCGCGGGTGAAACGCACGGTATCGGGGGCCTCGGTTTCCAAGGTTTCTGCATCGGCGCGCAGGGTTTCGGCGGCCTCTTGGCTGAGGTCATAACGGGCGCGGGTTATGGCGTCGATGCGGGCGATTTCGACCGTCGAATAG
Organism: Rhodobacterales bacterium; assembly: GCA_030950105.1. Lineage (GTDB taxonomy): Bacteria > Pseudomonadota > Alphaproteobacteria > Rhodobacterales > Rhodobacteraceae > JAUZRV01. Next base: position 20,346 of record JAUZRV010000218.1, read on the forward strand.
TCATTGTCACTGCGGGCGGCGCGCACCAGAAGCGCGGTCAGGGCAAGGCGGGCATCGGTGGCCGGTAGCGGGGTCGTGTTGGCACCGCTCAGGCGGGCAAGGAGATCGGCAAACATGGGCACATCTTTGTGATTGGGCCGCGCGTCAATCGAAAGAGCACGCGGGAAGAAATGGAAGGGAATCGCACTGTTATATCAGCCGTCGTAGCCTTCTACGATCACCATATTGCCCGAGGCCACCGGATCGCGGATCGCTTTGGCGGCTTGGTAGGCCTCGGAGAAATAGCAGGCGCGGGCGATTTCAAGGCTGTCAAATTCAAGCACGACGGTGCGGGCGGGTTCGGTCCCTTCGACGACGTCCTGCGCACCGGCCCGAACCACAAAACGGGCACCATATTCGGCGAAAACAGCGGCGTTGGCGGCCTTGTATTTTTCATAAACAGAGGGGTCGGTGACGTCCATATGGCCGATCCAGTAAGCTTTGGGCATGGGAGATTCCTTTGTTTCGATTTGCTTTATTGTGGAAGACTGCAGGAGGACAGGCAAGGACAACTCGGGGAAGGTGGGTGAATTTATCGACAGGAACCCCTGTTTTTCCGGCATTTTAAGGGGATAACGCAATCCCGCCACATTTGTTCCGCATTTTTTCCGTTTTGAAGCGCCATATTGAGCAGACTATGAACCTCGGGGAGATAGAAATGCAAGACTTTGCCAGTTTTGATTGGGATGACAGCACGGAAAAAGATCATGTTAGAATGGTGCGCACGGGCACTCTGACGCAAATACGGGCGCTTGCGCAAACCTATGACTGGGGGCAGCATCCGGTTTCGGTTCTGGGGTGGGTGATGGCGCAAAAAGGTATTGATCTTGGCACCGCATTGAATGTTTTTCAGAATGCCAAACCGCTCCAGTATAATTATATCGGCAAACGCGATGTGCCCGCAGCGCATCGCGGGATGTGCCGGTTGCTCGACAATATTTGCCAGCGGATAAATTGCGGGTTTTATTTACCCGAACAAGGCTTCGGTATCGCGCGCGAAGATAAAATGCGGGCTTGGGTCAAGTATCAGCAGGATGATGCCGCCGAGGGGCGTGTTGGACGTTGGGTTCTGGATGACGAGATGATCAACACCGCTCTGGCATTGACCACACCAGAGCCGGATGCACATGCATTCGAGGAAGACACCACAGGATTTGACTTCATCGACGCATTGGTCAAGCCGTTTCGTGAACAAGGTATTGCCAAACGGTTCCGGATGCGAGCCTAAACCAGCCGTGAGGTTTCGATAGCGGCGCGGATGAAATCGGCGAACAACGGGTGCGGCGCAAAGGGTTTGGATTTTAATTCGGGGTGGAATTGCACGCCGATAAACCAGGGGTGATCTTGCCATTCGACGATCTCGGGAAGGCGGCCATCAGGCGACATGCCCGAGAATAACAAGCCGGTTTTTTCAAGCTTGTCTTTGTATTGTATGTCAACTTCGTAGCGGTGGCGGTGGCGTTCTTCGATGGCGGTTGTGCCATAAATTTCCGCCACTTTTGAACCGCTGGTCAAGGCCGCATCATACGCGCCAAGGCGCATGGTGCCGCCCTTGTCGCCGCCTTGATTGCGCTTCACCTTGTGATTGCCCTGCACCCATTCCTTGAGATGGTAAACCACGGGGGTAAAACGCTTTTTACCTGATTCGTGATCAAATTCCTCAGAGCCGGCATCGGGCATATTGCCGACATTGCGGGCTGCCTCGATTACCGCCATTTGCATCCCGAGACAAATGCCGAGATAGGGGATTTTACGGAGGCGGGCAAATTCTGCCGCTTTGATTTTGCCTTCGGTGCCGCGTTCGCCAAAACCGCCAGGCACAAGGATCGCATCGAAACCTTCCAAATGTGGTGCGGCATCGGCGTCGTCGAATACTTCGGAATCGACCCATTTCACATTGACCTTGACCCGATTGGACATGCCGCCGTGAATGAGCGCCTCTTTTATGGATTTATAGGCATCTTCGAGTTGGGTATATTTGCCGACAATGGCAACGTTTACTTCGCCATCGGTGTTGTGAATCCGGTCATAGACGTCTTTCCATACAGCAAGATCGGGTTTGGGCGCGGGGGCAATGCCGAACGCATCCAGCACCGCCTGGTCAAGGCCCTGCGCGTGATAGGCAAGCGGCGCTTCGTAAATGGATTTGAGGTCATAGCCCGCAATCACGCTATCGACGCGCACGTTACAGAACAGGCCGATTTTGGCGCGTTCCTTGTCGGGGATCGGGTGTTCGGAGCGGCATACAAGGATGTCGGGGGCGATGCCGATGCTGCGCAATTCCTTGACGCTGTGCTGGGTCGGTTTGGTTTTCAATTCGCCCGATGCAGCGAGGTAGGGCAACAATGTAAGGTGCATGAAAATACATTCGCCGCGCGGTTTGTCCTGTGAAAACTGGCGGATGGCCTCAAAAAACGGCAGGGCTTCGATGTCGCCGACGGTGCCGCCGATTTCACAAAGCATGAAATCGACCTCGTCGCTGCCGATATGCAGGAATTCTTTGATTTCATTGGTGACATGCGGGATCACCTGTATGGTTTTGCCGAGATAATCGCCGCGCCGTTCCTTTTCGAGAACGGTGGAATAAACCCGACCCGAGGAAATAGAATCAGTGTTGCGTGCCGCGACGCCGGTAAAGCGTTCGTAATGGCCAAGGTCGAGATCGGTTTCGGCGCCGTCATCGGTGACGAACACTTCGCCATGTTCAAACGGTGACATGGTGCCCGGATCGACATTCAAATAGGGGTCAAGTTTGCGCAAGCGCACCGTATATCCGCGCGCCTGTAACAACGCACCAAGGGCCGCCGAAGCAAGGCCTTTGCCAAGGGATGAAACCACACCACCGGTGATGAATATATAGCGCGCCATGTGTTTGTAGTCCCCGTGAGTAAGGGCAAAAGCCCCGGTAAATATGGGCCAAGAACGGCCCGATTATACAAGTGCCAGACAGCCCCAAAAAGCCGCCTATCACGGGACTTGAGGTATAAGAGATTCGTCTGGAAAAGGCAATGGCACCGCAACATGTTGTTACGTAATGCTTTTCTGCCTCAAGAGGTGGTGGAAGGTCGGTTTAGGGACCTGGATTATTCGTCTGCGCGTGGCACCAGAGGCGCGGTGTCATCCATGCTCGGGGGGAGTAGGCTATCGCCGGATGGCGCAATCGGCGCGGTGTCCACAGCAGGCTCCGAAGATGTCACGCCAAGACGATCAATGACCGAGCTGCCCGCCGATTTTTGTGCGGCCAGAACCGTGAGGGTGATCGAGGTGATGATAAATCCAATCGCCAGAATCCAGGTCAATTTGCCCAGAGCCGTCGCCGCTGCGCGCCCCGACATGGCCCCGCCGCCACCGCCCATACCGAGGCCGCCGCCTTCGGAACGCTGCAAAAGCACAACGCCGATCAGGGCCAAGGCCAGAATGAGATGGATGATGAGGACGACGTTTTCCATAGATACCTGCGGATTCTTGATGTTCTGATATGTGTTGTTGGGCTATGTAGGGCCATAGGCGCGGCCTTGCAACCCTGATTGGCGCCGGAAAAGGCGAACAATGCGGGATCTGCGCACCAAATCGTGACCTGACAGGGCACCGCGCGCGCCCTAACATAGGGGCAACCAAAAGAGGGCATAATGCAAAAAAATCCGGCAACAGTCGTTTCTATCGTTTTATCATCGCTTCTTTGGGTGGCTTCTATGCTGACGGCTACGGGGGGATTGGCCGAACCGCGCACCCATCTTGAGGGGGAATCTTCGCTTTATTTACAACAGCATACGGATAATACGGTGGATTGGTATCCGTGGGGCCCCGAGGCGCTTGAAAAGGCCCGCAACGAGGGGAAATTGATTTTCGTGTCGGTGGGGTATTCGTCGTGCCATTGGTGCCATGTGATGCGCGAAGAAAGTTTTGAAGATGCCGAAGTTGGGGGCTATCTCAATGCGAATTTTGTCTCGATCAAGATAGATCGCGAAGAACGCCCCGATCTGGATGCACAATTTTCACTGGTGACAGCGTTTTTGACTGGATCATCGGGATGGCCCAATTCGGTATTTCTAACCCCCGAAGGCGATGCGTTTTATGGTGGCGGGTATTACCCGCGCGATAATTTTCTTGGGCTATTGGCGGGGATTATCGACATTTGGGAAAGCGAACCAACAGCGGTGCGCGCCGAGGCCTTTGTGGTGACCAACCGGGTGCAGGGATTTCTGGATCAGGAGGCGGCAGTTGGCGAGGTGAACGAGGATGATTTATACGCGGTGGCGACCGGATTGCTGGATGATTTTGACGCGTTTCAAGGGGGATTTGGCGATGCCCCGAAATTTCCGCGCGAAACGGTGCTGTTGTATATACTCGATCAGGCCGGGAGGCGCGGGGATTATGCGCTGTTTGAATCGGTCACAATAACCCTTGATTCGATGATCGCGGGCGGGATTTATGATCAGATCGGCGGCGGCTTTCATCGCTATGCGATTGACCCGGATTGGCATGTGCCACATTTCGAAAAGATGCTCTATAATCAGGCGCTTATGGCGCGCGTTCTGGCGCGTGCTTATGCAATTGGCGGCGACGACCGATATGCGCGGGTGGCGGCGGAAACGCTTGATTATGTGTTGCGGGAAATGCAGGCCCCGACGGGCGGGTTTTTTGCCGCCCAAGATGCCGATTCCATCGGGCCGGACGGCGAGATGCACGAGGGCGCGTTTTACCTCTGGCAGCAAGACGAGGTGCGCGCAGCGTTGGCGGAAAAATTTGCAGCGGGGCAAATTGATGCGATGGTTTCCTTGCTCGGGATGGACAGTCTGGAGGGCGAATTCGAGGCCCCGTTTGTCAATTCCGATGTGCTTTCGCGGGAGGGAACCGCGGGGGAATTTGGCCTTGAGAGCGGCAAAGTGGACGAGATGATATTGCGATTGCGCGCGGTGCGGGCGCGGCGCGGCGCTCCGGTGACGGATCCCAAGATCATTCTGTCGTGGAATGGATTGATGATTGCCACATTGGCCGAGGTCGGCTGGATACTTGGGCGCGAAGATTACGAGTATGCGGCACAATGTGCGGCGAATTTCATTTGGGAAGAAATGCAATCAGAGCAAGGGTTTGCACGGCTTTATATGGAAGGAGTTGCTCAGGGCGAAGCGCATCTGGGGGATCTGGCGGAATATGGTTTGGCGCTGGTGGCGCTCGCGGATTCCGGGGAATTCGGGGCCGGATGGTTGGCCAAGGCGCAAGTCGTGCGCGCCCAGATTGAAAGCGGATTTCACGATGCCGGATCGGCCCTGCGGATGACCAGAACGCGGCAAGGATTGTCGGTATTTCGGCCTCTGGATGACGAAGGTGTGCCGTCCCCAAATGCCTCGGCATTGGCGTTTTTAACGGGTCTGGACAACCGGTTAGGGGAGTTCGGTGATGTGACCCAAGACCTCGCGGCGGCGGTGGCGATGGATGCCACGATGGAGCCATTGCAACGGGCGGCATTATTGGCGGCGGTGAGTGAATTTAAAGCCGGAGAAAGCGGCAGTTTGCGGCGCTCGACCGGAGGGGTGGTCAAGGTTTCGGCACGTTTGAACGCTGCGCGTGACGGGGTTGATTTGCGCATGCAGGTCAAGGACGGCTGGCATATCAACGCGCATGTGCCGCTTGAGGATTATTTCATCCCGACCAAAATGGTGGTGGATGGGGCCGCGTTGCGTCCAGAGGCCTATCCAGAGGCGGTTGAGGTGATGTTAGGGTTCAACCCGAAACCGCTGGCGGTTTATGAGGACGGCGTGGAATTGTCGGCGCTCTTTGGGGAAGATATGGGCGGTAACGGGCACCGCGTGACGTTGGAAATTCAGGCGTGTTCGGACGAAATTTGTTTGCAGCCGGACGAAATGACGTTTCAGTTTTGGCCCTGAAACCAACGTATGTATCGCGTGCATACGTTGGTATGGTTGCGTCAGCACCGGTTATGATAGAGACATTTCAGGTGATTTTACCAGAACAGCGCAAAGCATTGTGCAACACATGACGTGAGGCAGGGCGATTTACTGAAGGTTAGAAAGTTGTTGCAAATCATAGGGGTATATGAATCTTTGTTCTGAACGTCAGGCCCGGAGGTTATTATCTTGATTTCAGTTCGATCAGTTTTACGTCAGGTTCCTGATCCGCGCGGCA
>JAUZRV010000219.1 GCA_030950105.1 Rhodobacterales bacterium
AAATCATACGACATTTCAACAGCTTGATCTACGCCCGCCAAACGATTTACGCCGCTTCATGAATAATTCGGGCTAGGTCATCAAGCACAGATGCGCGTAAATTCACCCGGGTGTCTGCGCCTTTGATACGTGTGAATATGAGGTTCAGGCATTGGGCGCAAAAGTTGTGCTCGCGCTGTTCGGTTCGCAAGCCGCCGGTCACAAGGTCGCCGGTTACCGAGAAACCATCTGCCGGGAACATCGCCGCCAAAGAATAGGCGCTGGCGCACATCTTTTGGCAATCAACGCAGTGACACGCAAGCGTCAGAAGCGGTGGTTTGGTCACGCGGACCCGCACCGATCCGCAAAGACATGCGCCATTCATAGGCAGTTGGGGAGCGTTCATTGTAAGATTCCTTGTGAAGGGGGTTTGCGACGCTTGGCAGACATTTGAACAGCCGTTCAATATGACTGGAAAATCCACAAAAACAGGTATCAGGTTTGTGTTTTGCGGCGTTTGGGGCAAACTTGGGGGGAATTTTACAATTATCTAGCCCAACAGGCCAGCGTTTAATACTGGCCTGTCGGGGATTGGTCTATCGGCAATGCCTATACACGATTCATCCGGTTTTCGATCAGATCGTCCACCACGGATGGATCGGCCAATGTCGAGGTATCGCCAAGGGCGCCGTAATCGTTTTCCGCGATCTTGCGCAAAATCCGGCGCATGATTTTTCCGGAGCGGGTTTTTGGCAGGCCCGGCGCCCATTGCAGCAGGTCCGGTTTGGCGATCGGGCCAATTTCGGAGCGCACGAATTTTTGCAATTCAGCGCGCAATGCGTCCGATGGGGTTTCGCCGTTCATCAAGGTGACGTAGGCGTAGATACCTTGGCCTTTGATCTCGTGGGGATAGCCGACCACGGCGGCTTCGGCGACTTTGGGGTGGGCGACGAGGGCGGATTCGACCTCGGCGGTGCCCATGCGGTGGCCGGAGACATTAATCACGTCATCCACGCGGCCAGTGATCCAGTAATGGCCATCGGCATCGCGCCGGCAGCCATCGCCAGAGAAGAAATGACCAGCGTAATCGGCGAAATAGGTTTTTTCAAAGCGTTCGTGATCGCCCCACACGCTGCGCATTTGACCGGGCCAGGATCCGGTGAAGGCCAGAACGCCTTCACATTCCACATCGGGAATTTCTTCGCCAGATGTCGGGTCGAGAACAACAGGTTTGATGCCAAAGAACGGCAGCATTGCCGAGCCGGGTTTGGTTGCGACAGCGCCGGGCAGCGGGGTCATCAAATGGCCGCCGGTTTCGGTTTGCCACCATGTGTCAACGATCGGGCAGGTGCCGCCGCCGACCACATCATTATACCAGTTCCACGCCTCGGGGTTGATCGGCTCGCCCACTGTGCCAAGCAGTTTAAGCGAGGAAAGATCATATTTTTCAACCCATTCCGGTCCTTGGGCCATCAATGCGCGAATGGCCGTGGGCGCGGTATAGAACTGGTTGACCTTGTGCTTTTCAACGGTGGCCCAAAAACGCCCCGCATCCGGATAGGTGGGCACCCCTTCAAACATCACCGTGGTGGCCCCGTTGGCCAGCGGGCCATAGACGATATAGCTGTGACCCGTGACCCAACCAACATCGGCGGTGCACCAGAAGATATCACCATCATGGTAATCAAAGCTAAGTTCGTGGGTCATCGCAGCATAGACAAGATACCCGCCGGTGCAATGCACCACGCCCTTTGGTTGGCCGGTGGAGCCGGAAGTATAGAGGATAAACAACGGATCTTCGGCGTTCATTTCTACGGGTGTAAATGTAGGGGCGGCTTTGGCGGCAAGGGCGTTATAGTCAAAATCGCGCCCTTCGGTCCATGTGGTCTGTTCGCCGGTGCGTTTGACCACCAGCATTTTCACACGGTCATCGCAATGCAACAATGCCTGATCCACATTGGATTTAAGCGGCGTCGAGCGGCCTCCGCGCGGGGCATGATCGGCGGTGATCACCACTTTGGCATCACATCCGTTAACACGTGCCCCAAGGGCATCGGCGGAAAATCCTGCAAAAACAATGGAATGGATGGCGCCGATACGCGTGCAAGCCAGCATCGCATAGGCCGCTTCGGGAATCATCGGCAAATACAGAATAACCCGATCACCTTTGCCCACACCCATATCGGTAAGGACATTGGCCATGCGACAGGTGTTGGCGTGAAGGTCATTGTAGGTGATGTGGAGCGCGTCATCGGTGGCGCTGTCGGGTTCCCAGATAATGGCGGTTTGATCACCACGGGTGGCCAAATGCCGGTCGATACAATTGGCCGAAACATTCAACGTGCCGTCTTCATACCATTTGATGTCAACTTCGCCCAATTTGAAATTGGCATTTTGCACCTTGGTATAGGGTTTGATCCAGTCAATGCGCTTGCCCTGTTCGCCCCAAAAGGCGTCGGGGTCGCGCACCGAGGCAAGATACATATCTTCGTATTTTTCAGCGTCGATATGGGCGTTTGCAACAAATTCGGCCGAGGGTGGATAAGATTTGACAGTCATGATGCACCTTTGATGGTTTGATGGTGGTTGGCGTCAGGTTAACTTGTGTCGGGAAGTGCAGCAAGCGCCTAGATTGCCAGATATTCCGCGCGCAACTCGGCGTTTTCCAGAACTTCGTCGGCGGTGCCGTCAAAAACAATGCCGCCCGTGTCGAGAATAACCGCGCGATCGGCCAATTTCAGGGCGCGAATGGCGTTTTGTTCAACGATAATGGTGGTGATACCCTGTTCCTTGATCACGTTGAGAGTTTTTTCAATCTCGTCAACAATCACCGGCGCGAGGCCTTCATAAGGTTCGTCGAGCAGCAACACCTTGATGTCGCGCGCCAACGCCCGGGCAATGGCCAACATCTGTTGTTCGCCACCTGACAAAGTGATGCCTTCCTGTTTGCGTCGCTCACGCAGGCGGGGAAACATGTCGTAAATACGGTCCAGCGACCACCCGATCGGCGGCGCGATTTGCGCCAGCAGCAGGTTTTCTTCAACGGTGAGACCGGCAATGATGCTGCGGTCTTCGGGGACCAGGGCAATGCCGGCGGTGGCGGCCTGATGGCTGGCCATTTTATGCAAGGGTTGATGGTCGAGCCAGATTTCGCCCTTCATCACCTGCGGGTCGGTCATCCGCGCGATCGAGCGCAATGTGGTGGTTTTACCCGCACCGTTGCGGCCCAAAAGCGCGAGAATTTCGCCTTCATGCACGTTAAAGCTTATGTCTTGAACGATATAGCTTTCGCCGTAATAGGAATGCATGTTCCACACAGACAGAAAGGCGGGTTCGTTATGGCCTGATTTGGCACTCATGATCTGTTCCTTTGTCTGTTAAACGGCGGTTTCGCCGAGGTAGGCTTCGCGCACTTTGGGGTGACCTTTGATATTGTCGGGGGTGTCCTCGACAAGCGGCGTGCCCTGGGCAAGCACAGTGATGCGTTGCGCCAGCGAAAACACCACATGCATGTCATGTTCGATGATCACGATGGTAATGTCGCGTTCTTCCGAAATCTGTCTGAGCAGATCAATGGTGTTGTTGGTATCGGCGCGCGCCATGCCTGCCGTAGGTTCATCCAGCAGCAACAGGCGCGGTTGTTGCGCCAGACACATGCCGATTTCAAGGCGGCGTTTGTCACCGCGCGACATGGCGGCGGCGTGCATTTCGCGTTTGTCGATCATGTTCATCTCGACCAACATTTCCTCGGCGCTGGCGACGATTTGTTTTTCGTCCATCATCCGTTCAAGGGCGTGCATACGAAACGACCCGTCACGTTTGGCAAAACACGGGATCATCATGTTTTCCATCACCGACAGATCGCCAAATATTTCGGGGGTCTGGAACACGCGTGAAATGCCCATCTGGTTGATCTCGTGGGGCGCGCGCCCGAGGACCGATTGGCCATCAAACATAACGCTGCCGGTGTCGGGGACCAGTTTCCCAACCAGCACATTCAACAGCGTGGATTTCCCTGCGCCGTTGGGACCGATCAGGGCGTGCACGGTGCCCTCTTTGATGGACAGGTTCACATTGTCCAGCGCCTTGAGACCGCCAAACCGTTTGCCTATGTTTTCGACTTCTAGGATGCTCATTTTCCGGTCTCCTATTCCGCAGGGTTGTTATTGGGGGTGTCGGGTTTCTTGCGGCGGATCTTGTTCCAGATCCGTTGTCCGCCTTCAACAAGGCCACCGGGGAGGAATGTCACCACCAGCATGAACATCAAACCAAGGGTCAATGCCCAGCCTTTGCCGGTGAAAAACGCAAAGAAGGATACAACCACGTCTTCCATTCCGTCGGGCATGAACGAGAACCAGCTATGCAAGACAGTCTCGTTGATCTTGGAAAAGATGTTTTCGAGGTATTTGATTGCGCCAGCGCCAAGAACCGGACCCAAAAGGGTGCCCGCACCGCCAAGGATGGTCATGATCACCACTTCGCCGCCAACCGTCCATTGCATACGCTCGGCACCGGCAAGCGGGTCCATGACCGCCAGCAAACCACCGGCAAGACCGGCATACATGCCCGAAATCACAAACGCCGCCAGTGTATAGGGGCGCGGGTTGAGACCGGTAAAAGACATCCGGTTCTGGTTGGATTTCACCGCGCGCAACATCATCCCGAAAGGCGAGCGGAAGATGCGCAGGGTGAGATAAAAGGCGATGATCGCGATCACAGCACAGAAGTAAAAGCCGACGTTGAAGGTGAACACGTGGTTCAGGACTTCGAGTTTATAGGATGTCGACAGCTCCAGCCCGAACAGGTTGGGATAGCGGCTTGCGTCAGCGGCATCGAGAATACGCGGATCGCCGGGGCGCAATTGCAGGCCGGTTTCGCCGTTGGTCAGCGGAGTGAATACCGAATAGGCCAAACGATAGGACATTTCGGCCATTGCCAGTGTCAGGATCGAGAAGTAGATGCCCGAGCGGCGCAGCGAGATATAACCGATCAGCAAAGAGAACAGGCCCGCCACGATGACCGAAAGGATAATGGCAGGGAACACATTCAAGGTTAGCAGTTTGAACATCCACACGGCCGAGTAGCTTCCCACACCCAGGAAGGCGGCGTGCCCAAACGAGAGGTATCCGGTGAGGCCAAACAGGATGTTGAACCCCATGGCAAAGATGCCAAAGATCGCCACTTTGGCCATCAGATCTGGATAGCCGCCGTTAAACTGCGCCATGGCGCTGCCCTCGGAGAATGGCTGCATCAGGAACGGGGTGAACATAGTCAGCAGGATCACAATGATCAAAAATGACGTGTCGCGTTTGTTCAATCCAAGCATGGTCTAATCCTCCATCACACCGCGTTTGCCCATAAGGCCACGCGGTCGGACCAGCAAAATGATGATTGCTGTCAGGTAAATAATGATTTGGTCGATGCCGGGGAAAATGTTTTTGACCTCGTTCATCGAGGCGAAACTTTCCAAGATACCAAGCATGAAACCGGCGAGAACCGCGCCCGGAAGGCTGCCCATACCGCCGACAACCACGACAACGAACGAGAGCACCAGAAAATCCATACCCATGTGATAATTGGGCGAATTGATCGGCGCATACATCACACCGGCGATCCCGGCCACAGCGGCGGCAATCCCGAACATAATGGTGAACCGTTTGTCAATATTGATGCCAAGCAGGCCCACGGTTTCACGATCCGCCATACCGGCGCGCACCACCATACCAAAGGTGGTAAAGCGCAAGAAGGCAAACACCGCACCGATCACAATCGCGGAAAAGGCGAAATAGATCATGCGCCAATAGGGGTAGATGATCACATTGGGATCAAACCCGAGCAAATTACCAAAATCATACGAGCCTTTGAAGGCATCCGGCGCGCCGGTCGGGATGGCGTTGGCGCCAAAGCCCTGTTTGATCAGCTCTTGCATCACAATCGCCAGCCCAAAGGTCACGAGGATCTGGTCGGCGTGGGGGCGGTGGTAGAAATGTTTGATCAACCCGCGTTCCATGATGAAACCGACGAGGATCATGATCGGGACCGCAACAAGAAGCGCAAGCGGCACCGACCAGTCGATGATCAATGCGCCGGTTTCCGGTCCAAACCAGTTGACGACATAGGGGGTTTTGACAACCAGAGGGTTGCCCAGAAAATCGGTCTTGGTCGGGTCAATCGCCTCGGACGAGATATTGAGGACCTTTTGCAGCGTCACTGCGCAAAATGCCCCGATCATGAACAAGGCACCGTGCGCGAAATTAACCACGCCCAATGTGCCGAAAATCAAAGTCAATCCAAGAGCGATGAGCGCATAGGCGCTGCCCTTGTCCAGACCATTCAGTAATTGCAGAATAATTACGTCCATTGTCCCCACCCGTGGTGTTGAAAAATAGTTGCGATATTTTTTGAAATCTTGGTCTGCGCGCGCCGTGGAATTAATGCGCCGCAGGAAATCCGGCCATGCACAAGGCACAGCCGGAAATTTGCAGAGATTAGCCCGCGTTACATGCGCCCAGTTCACCACCGGCAAACATGGGGTGATCCGGTGCATATGTGACTTGCGCCGCTGGTGTCACTTCAACGATTTCAAGAAGATCGAATTCGTTTTCAGGGTTTTCTTTACCCTTCACAACCAGCACGTCTTTGAAGCACTGGTGATCTTCGGCGCGATAAAGTGTTTTACCATTGCCCAGACCGTCAAATTCAAAGCCTTCCAGAGCCTCGCCAACCGCACATGGGTTGTGGGATCCGGCGCGCTCACACGCATCCGCATAAAGCAGGGTTTGGCAATAAACGGTATGTGCCGCCTGCGAAGGCGGGAAGCCGTATTTGGTGCCGAACGATTTAACGAAGGCTTTGGAACCCGCATCGGTCAGCGACCAGTGCCAGTTTGTCGAACCAAAGATGCCCTTCACGTTTTCACCGGCGCCTTTGGCCATGAGACGTGAATAAAGCGGCACAACGATTTCAAAGTTTTTACCGTTGACGATTTTGTCACGCAGGCCGAATTGAACCGCGTTGGTCAGGCTGTTCACCATGTTCCCGCCGTAGTGGTTCAGAACCAGAACATCGGCGCCGGAATTCAGAACCGGCGCGATATAGGACGAGAAATCAGTCGAGGCAAGCGGCGTGCGCACCTTGTTTACTGTTTCCCAACCCATAGCTTCGGTTGCGGCGGCGATGGATTCTTCTTGTGTCCAGCCCCATGTATAGTCAGCCGTCAGGTGATAGGCCTTGCGGTCTTTGCCATACATTTTCTCAAGCACAGGTGCGAGAGCAGCAGCAGACATGTAACCGTTGAAGAAGTGGCGGAAACCATTGGCTTTTTTGTCTTTGCCGGTGGTGTCGTTCGAGTGGGTCAAACCGGCCATAAAGATAACGCCGGCTTCTTGGCACAGACCTTGAACCGCAATCGCCACACCCGAAGAAGACCCGCCTGTGATCATCACAGCGCCGTCTTTTTCGATCATGGATTTGGCGGATGCGCGGGCTGCGTCCGATTTGGTTTGCGTGTCGCCTGTGACGAATTCAACCTTGCGGCCCAAGATGCCGTTGCCTTGCAGCGCTTGCGAGCTGAATGTGCCCATCATGCCGCCGTCGCCGCCGCCATTGAGGTGCTCAACCGCAAGTTCGTAAGCGCGCAATTCGTCGGCGCCCTCGTCTGCATATGGGCCGGTTTGCGGCACGTTGAACCCGAGGGTTACAGTGCTACCTGTTGGCGCGTTCATATAGCTTGAGTGGCTACCCGCTGACAGAATTTGTGGTAGCGCAAGGCCAGCCCCGGCAATAGCGCCGGTCTTAAGCATTCCGCGACGTGTAAAGTTAGATGTGGACATTTAATCCTCCCGTTTCGTGAAACATGAGGGGCGTCTCCCGGTGCCCCCCCACAGAGTGCCTATTAGGCCCAATTGTGCAAATGCAGTATCGCAGAGAGATAGAAAATTACGCAACAACTGTTTCAAGTGAAATAATAATTTTGTAAAGAAGTGAACAATGCGTTAATGAGTCTTGTAAATAAATTGTTGTTGCAGCGCAGAAAGCGGTTGATTTAACTCGAAATTTTGAGGGGGGTACCATGCCGGAACATTCGCTTGTCGGAAACCGGATTCGTCAAAAACGCGTTGCTTTGGGGATGCGTCAGGTGGAATTGGCGCGCGCGGCAGGTATTTCAGGCAGCTATCTTAACCTGATTGAACACAACCGGCGGCGGATTGGCGGCAAGCTTCTGCTAAAGGTGGCATCGGTTCTCGGGGTGGCGCCATCGCTGTTGAGTGAAGGCGCAGAGGCTGCATTCATTGCGGCCCTGCGCGCCGCCGCCGCCGATCAAAATCAGGCACAAGCGGTGCAGGCGGATGAATTTGCCGGACGGTTTCCGCAATGGGCACAAGTCTTGGCGGCCACCCACGCGCGTGCGGCCAGTCTTGAACATATTGTCGAAACCCTGACTGACCGGCTTACCCATGATCCGCATATGGCGGCGTCGTTGCACGAAGTGATCTCGAGTGTGACCGCAATCCGCGCCACAGCCGCAATTCTGACCGATACCAAGCACCTTGAACCGGAATGGCGGGCGCGGTTTCAACGCAATATCGGCGAAGACAGTCACCGTCTGGCAGAATCGGCGCAATCACTTGTCGCCTATCTTGATGGGGCGGCGCATATGGACAAAAAACGCGCAACGTCGCCGCAAGAGGAATTCGAGACCTTCCTTGAGGCGCATGAATACCATTTTCCAACGCTGGAAACACAAGCGCAAGCGGAAGACGCGATCGGTGATCTTATCGGCGAATCTGCGGATCTTGGCTCAGAGGCGGCGCGGCACATGGCCCGTGCCCATCTAGGGCGCTATCAGAACGATGCCGCGCGGATGCCCCTCGACGCGGTGATCAAGACGTTGGAGGATCACCCGGTTGATCCGGCGGCGCTTGCCGGATTTTTCAACGTTGATCTTGCGGCTATGTTGCGGCGACTTGGCGGGTTGCCGGCCAATAATCCCCTCGGGCCGGTGGGGTTGGCGATTTGTGATGCGTCGGGCACATTGACCTTCCGCAAACCTTTGCCGGGATTTCCAATACCCCGATTTGGTGCGGCTTGCCCGCTTTGGCCGTTGTTCGGGGCGCTTAGCCGCCCGTTGGTGCCGTTGCGAATGACCCTGCGCCAGAGCGGTCGTGGGGGAGGCGATTTTATCGGTTATGCGATTTCGCAACCGATTGGCGCGGCCCGGTTCAATCAAGATCCGCTCTATGAGGCCCATATGTTGATCGTGCCACAGGATGCCGGCGACCGCGATGCCCGCAAAATCGGGGTGAGTTGCCGGATTTGCAGCAAAAAGAGCTGTGTCGGCCGGCGCGAACCTTCGATCATAACAGCAGAGCATTGACGGCATTGACAGCATGGACCCGGACGCAGGTGGTTTGAACCGCAGCACAGGTTTTAGCTTGGCAGAGGCGTTATGCTCACGCATAGTGACGTAACGACATGCTACGGTGCGGAGATGCCAAGGGGAAATGGGGGTGCGGATGGGGAAACACGTGCTTTTGATAGAAGACGAACCCAATATAATCGAGGCAATCAGTTTCATCCTGTCGCGCGACGGGTGGAAAGTGGATACCCATTCCAATGGCCATGATGCGGTTGGTGTGGTCCATGACAAAGCGCCGGATATGATTATTCTCGATGTGATGTTGCCCGGTAAAAACGGTTTTGAAATTCTGCGCGAATTGCGCGCGGCACCGCAGACCGCCGATCTTCCGGTGTTGATGCTTACCGCGCGTGGGCAGCTCAAGGATCGCGAAATGGCCGAAAAATACGGGGCCAGCCAGTTTATGACCAAACCGTTTTCCAACGCCGAGGTTCTGGCCGCCGTGCGCGCATTGGTTGCCAAATGAGCGAGCCAAGCCGCAGTGTGTTTCTTGAACGCCAAACCTACCGTCGCCGCCGTTTGATGGACGCCGCCCGTATGTTGCCGATTGTCGGCATTTTGCTGTGGGCGCTGCCGCTGCTTTGGCCGCAAGACCCGGAGCAGGCGGTGACCACGTCGGGCGCGATGCGTTATATTTTCGGGATCTGGGTTTTACTTGTTGCGCTGTCGCTCTGGTTGTCGAGGCGCCTGAAAGATACGGCTGAGACGGACGCATCGAGGCCCAATTAATGAGTGTTGTGAATATTCTGGTTCTGGTGTGTTTTGCTTATGCCGCCCTGTTGTTTTTGGTGGCCTTCGGGGCCGAACGTGCGGCGCATCGCGGGCGTTCGAATTGGCTGCGTTCACCCATGGTTTATACGCTATCCCTGTCGATATATTGCACCGCTTGGACGTTTTACGGTGCGGTCGGGTATGCGGCGCGTTCGGGTCTTGAATATCTGACCATCTATATTGGCCCGACACTGGTTATGGTTGGTTGGTGGTGGGTAGTGCGCAAAATGGTGCGGATCGGGCGCAGTCAGCGCATTACCTCGGTGGCCGATCTGATTTCGTCGCGTTATGGCAAGTCGAGCCTGCTCGCGGTGTTTGTGACCGTGATGGCGGTGATTGGCACCACGCCCTATATTGCGCTGCAACTTCAATCGGTTACCCTGTCATTTGCGGCATTTGCCAGCGTCGAACCCAACAGCACGGCATTTGAAAACAGCCAGATCACCGCGCTTTGGGTGGCGGTCGGGTTGGCGCTGTTTACCATCCTGTTTGGCACCCGCAATCTTGATGCCAACGAACGCCATCACGGTGTGGTTATGGCCATCGCGCTTGAGGCGGTGGTGAAATTGATCGCGCTCATTGCGGTTGGGATTTTCGTGGTTTGGGGCGTGGGCGGCGGCATTGAACAGACGTTGGCGCGCATTGATGCCTCGGAAATTGGCACGTGGCAGGTGCAGGGCGACCGCTGGGCGGGGCTTATTTTTCTATCGGCGGCGGCGTTTTTGACCCTGCCACGGATGTTTCAGGTTCTGGTCGTGGAAAACGAAAACGAAGGTCATTTGCGCACCGCCGCATGGGCATTTCCGACCTATTTGATGCTGATGAGCCTGTTTGTGGTGCCGATTGCCGTGGTCGGGCTTGATCTGTTGCCGGCCGGTTCAAATCCCGATCTTTATGTGTTGACGGTGCCTCTCTCGGAAGGGCAGACCGGATTGGCGATGCTGTCGTTGCTTGGCGGGTTTTCCTCGGCGACGTCGATGGTGATCGTGGCGTCGATTGCCCTGTCGACTATGGTGTCCAACCATATCGTGATCCCGCTCTGGCTTCGGTATTCGGGGGGCGGTGCGGCGATGTCGGGGGATGTGCGCAATGTGGTATTGTTGGCGCGCCGCGTGTCGATTGCGGTCATTTTGGCGCTTGGCTATCTCTATTACCGGATGTCGGGGGGCGGCACGGCGTTGGCGGCAATTGGTCTGGTGTCGTTTGCCGGTGTGGCGCAATTTCTGCCTGCGATGCTTGGTGGAATATTCTGGCGCGGGGCAACCCGAAGCGGGGCCTTGGCCGGGCTAAGCGTCGGGTTTGTGGTCTGGGCCTATGCGTTGATGTTGCCAAGTTTCGGGACCGGAATGGTGATCCCGGAAACGGTGTTTCTTGAGGGGCCGTTCGGCATTGAATGGCTGCGCCCGCAGGCCCTGTTCGGCATCGACGGAATGGACCCGTTAATTCACGCGGTCCTGTGGTCTATGTGTTTGAATACCGGCGCTTTTATCCTTGTGTCATTGCTAAGCTTCCCGTCCCCGATCGAACGGTTGCAAGGCGCGCAATTTGTCCATGTGTTTCAACATTCCGATGCCCCGCAAAGTTGGACCGGCGGCGTGGCGCGCAGCGAGGAATTGATGATTATGGCGCAGCGTATTCTTGGATCTTCCGAGGCGCTGTCGCTGTTTCAAACCGAAGCCGCGCGTCAGGGGTTGGCGGGGTATCTGCCGGAACCGTCCCCTGATTTCCTGCAACGGCTTGAACGTGAACTTTCCGGGTCGGTCGGGGCGGCCACAGCGCATGCGATGATCGGACAGATTGTCGGTGGGGCGACGGTGTCGGTCGAGGATTTGATGGCGGTGGCCGACGAGACCGCGCAGATGATGGAATATTCTAGCCAACTTGAGGCAAAATCAACCGAACTGACCCGCACCGCACGACAACTTCGCGCGGTGAACGAGAAGTTGACCCAGATTTCGGTGCAAAAGGACGCGTTCCTGTCGCAGGTATCACACGAGTTGCGCACACCGATGACGTCGATCCGCGCATTTTCCGAAATTCTACGTGATACCAAAGGCATAACCGCTGCCGAGCAAAGCAAATATTCCTCGATTATTCATGATGAAGCAATCCGCCTGACCCGCCTTCTCGATGACCTTCTGGATCTGAGCGTGTTGGAAAGCGGGCGGGTGACGTTGAATGTGCAAGACGTGCCACTGGATGAGATATTGCAGCGCGCCATTGCCAGTTCGGGCGTTGGGAATCTCGAAATCAAACTGTCGGGCCGTGATAATTCTGGCACTATTGTGCTGCGGACCGATCCCGACCGTTTGGCACAGGTCTTTATCAACCTAATCGCCAACGCACAGAAATATTGCGATGCCAAAACGCCGGTGTTGAGAATAATCCTGCACCTGAAACCTGCCGGTAAAGGGGAGCAGATGATCCTCGATTTTGTCGATAACGGCAGTGGAATAGCCACCGATGCCCAAGCGGTCATTTTCGAAAAATTCTCGCGGATTGGTGAGCAAAACGCCCCGGGGGCAGGTCTCGGATTGGCAATTTGCCGCGAGATACTAGCCCGCCTTGGCGGCGCGATTACATACCTGCCGGGGCAGGGCGGCGCGGCCTTTCGCGTCAGTCTTCCGTTAAAACCTGTAAATGACCTGCATCTCTAAAGACCTTGGTAACCAAATTCCGTTTATTGTGGACTTATCAAGGGTTAATAGGCAGAGAGGTATGTCGATTTATATAAAATAAAGCAAAAACAATGGATTAGAGGATCTATCTGATTCACTATATTAAATGCGATTCCTTTGACTTGTCGCATCACATCTACGGACGGGCATGAGTAACAGTAATTCAAATGCAGTATTGCGCCGAAAGGCGACAGTCGGCCGTGAGGCCTATCAGGCGCGCGCAATGTCGCCTGCCAAAGCATTGCGTCTGGCCTTGTCCAAGGCGGCGGATGAATTGTTTGATTTACCCCTGGTCGTCACCGGCGTGCAGCAGGCCCGCATTGGTCTTGATCCGCTGTTGGGCGAATTGTCTGACGAAACCTTGCTCATATTGCTCGATGGCCCGGATTCAAGTCTTGGCGTGCTCACGGTTGATATTCAATTGCTGGCTGGTCTGATCGAAATGCAAACCACCGCGCGTGTGATCCCGATGGTGGCCGATGCCCGCCCGCCCACGCGCACCGATGCGGCCATGGTCGCGCCTTTGGTTGATGCCTTTATGGCCCGCCTAGAAGACAATCTTGCCGATGAACCGGACGGGTATTGGGTGAAAGGGTTTCGTTTTGGTGTGCGTGTCGAAGATGTGCGTATGCTGGGCTTGGCGCTGGAAGCACCGGATTACAATATTTTCCGGCTTTCGGTTGATTTGTTCGGGGGCGCGAAATTGGGCGAAATCGCTTTGGCCCTGCCTGAACGCCCCGCACCGCGGTATGGTTCGGAAGATCAACCGGATGCGGCGATGATGGGGGTGGCCCTGACCAATACGTTGATGAATGTGCCGACAGATATCAGTGCCGTTTTGCGCCGCATTACCATGCCATTATCGGCGGTTGGACAGCTCAAGGTCGGGGATGTTCTAACCCTGCCACGCGAGGCGCTGAGCAGCACTTCGCTTGAAGCGACACCCAAAAAGAAACTTGTCGAGGTGAGTTTGGGGCAATTAAACGGATTTCGCGCGGTGCGGCTCAATCGGGCTGTTGGTGCGGCGCCTTTGGCCAAATCGCGTGCTGCGGATGACGATCTCAACTCTGATGCGGAAAGCGACGCGTTCTCTGGCCTTCCGGATTTACCTGACCTTGGCGGGCTTCCCGATCTGCCAGATTTGCCCGATCTTTCAAGCTTACCAGATCTGCCCGATATTGGTGGTGGTGATTTAGCGGGCGCACTTCCCGATCTGCCAGATCTACCCGACCTTCCGGATTTGCCATCGCTGCCGGATTTACCTGATCTTCCCGATCTTGATGCAGGGACAGAAAGCGGAGACATAATTACAGTGGATGACCTTCCTGATATTGGCGCAATGCCAATGATTGATTTGCCGCCACTCGAAAGCTAATCACGAAACCAAGAAGTGGGGTCACGCACCTTCGTAATTGGGGCGCGTGACCCGGTATTTGCCCAGCATCTATGGGGGGAAGGTGGGCAAAACTCGATGTTCAATCAGAGCTTGTTAACCGGCACTTTCAAAAACACATCGCCTTGCTGATCAGGCGGCGGCATATTGCCGGCGCGCATGTTTACTTGCAACGACGGGATGATAAGCTTGGGTTTGGCCAGTTGCGCATCACGCGCATCGCGCATTTGCACAAATTCGTCTTGCTCTTTTTGCGCCCCGACATGGATATTAAGGGCTTTTTGCTCGGCAACAGTTGTTTCCCAGTTGAATTCATCGCGTCCGGGGGCCTTGTAATCATGACCAACGAAAATTTTGGTTTCGTCGGGCAGGGCGAGGATCTTCTGGATCGAGGCATAGAGATCGGTCGACGAACCGCCAGGGAAATCACAGCGCGCGGTGCCAAAATCTGGCATAAAAAGCGTGTCCCCGACAAAGGCACTATCGCCAACAACATAGGTCATGCAGGCTGGAGTGTGGCCGGGCGTGTGCATCACATCAACGCGCATTTGCCCGATGTTGATGCTGTCACCATCGCCAAACAGTGCGTCAAATTGCGACCCGTCCCGCTGGAATTCGCTGCCTTCATTGAAAACTTTGCCAAATGTATCTTGCACAACAGTGATTTGGTCGCCGATGCCGATTTTTCCGCCGACCTGTTCCTGTATATAGGGCGCGGCAGACAGGTGATCGGCGTGGACGTGACTTTCAAGAAGCCATTGCACATCGAGCGCTTCGGATTTGACATAGGCGATGATCTCGTCCGCCGATTTTGTATCGGTGCGTCCAGTGGAAAAATCGAAATCAAGAACTGAATCGATGATTGCACAGGCGCGGCC
Organism: Rhodobacterales bacterium; assembly: GCA_030950105.1. GTDB lineage: Bacteria > Pseudomonadota > Alphaproteobacteria > Rhodobacterales > Rhodobacteraceae > JAUZRV01. The sequence goes on from JAUZRV010000219.1 coordinate 15,118, forward strand.
ATCGGGGTCGCGCACGACAAACGACACGGTATTGGTCGCGTCATCAAAAAAGGCTTTTACCATTGGGGTCTGCGGTGTTGGCGTCATAGTTGGTGTCATGGGGGACATCCTTTTATCAGTTTCACTAGTTATATAGTAAAAATGGAATGTATTGCAACCCTATGGTGATAAACTGAGGGTAAATTGCCGGTTTGGTGGGGATTTTGACCTGTATCAAGGCCGTCAACAGCGCCCTATGCAACGATGACGCCATCCAAGGAGATTATAAATGAAAGCCCTTAACACAAGAAAAACCACGCTGTTGAACCGCCTTTCCGAGCTGGATTCGCGACTTCACGCGATTGAGACCGAGCTGGACGAGCCGATCTCGAAGGACTGGGAGGAATCGGCAGTAGAACGTGAGGGCGATGAAGTTCTCGAGGCGCTTGGTCAGTCGGGACAAGAGGAAATAGCCCGAATCCGGGCTGCTCTAAAACGAATCCGAGAAGGGGAATACGGGTTTTGTGCCCGATGTGGTGATGAAATAGCACCTGCGCGTCTGGATGTTGTTCCCGAAGCTCCGCTTTGCACAGCTTGTGCTGCGTCGGCGTAGGAGGGGGGATGCGCCTCTTGTCAAACGAAATTATCGGTCAAATTGAACGGCTGGAACGAGATATATCCGCCGCCAATCCCCAAGAATTGTTGGTGCTGCAACCCGAATTCCATAGTTTTTTGCGCGATTTAAGCGGCAAAGGCTACGAAATACCGGCGCGATTGCGCAATCTGGATAAGGACCTCGAAGACGACGCGGTTGAATCCCAATTTGACAATCTGCCGATTTAACGGTCAGCGCCAATCATTCAAGTAAAATTCCGATCACCACAAGCATCAGACCGATAACGGACAAAAACAATGCGGCCATATTGATCGGCACAACTTTTTGGATCTGTTCGCGCATGTCTTGGTCTGACAGTTTTTTGCGTTTGGCGCGCGCCACTTGCACGATACACCAAACCAGCCCCAAGAGGCCTGCGATTGATATGGCCGCGCCGATCCAGATCAGAATTTCCATGAACATTTCCTCTTTGAGCGGCATTTGTGCCGTGCATCGCCTAAAACGTCTGGGCGAAAACTGCAAGCCCGCTACGGCGTGTCGCGCGCGCAATGCACCCTTGCGATAGCGGATAAGGGGCGTTAGGCAGGGGGCTCAAATTTGGCAGGAGATCCGACAATGAACGACGAAAGCAGCAACAATACCTACCGCGTAACCGCCGACGACTTGCGCAGTTTTATTGAACGGATTGAACGGCTTGATGCCGAAAAGAAAGACCTTGCCGAGGCCCAGAAAGAAGTGATGGCAGAAGCCAAATCGCGCGGCTATGACACGAAAATCATTCGCAAAGTTGTGGCCCTGCGCAAGCGCGAGCCGGATGATATTGCCGAAGAAGAAGCGGTTCTTGATATGTATAAAGAAGCGTTGGGCATGTCGTAAGCGCGTATTATAGCGCGCGCCAACCAATATCCTTGCGGTTAAACCCTTCGGGCCAATCTACTTTTTCGATCATTTCATAGGCGCGGTTGCGGGCCTCTCCGAGGCTTGGACCGCGGGCGGTGATATTGAGAACCCGACCACCAATGGCGGTGATCTTCCCGTCGCGCACGGCGGTTCCGGCGTGAAAACACATGCTGGTGCTGGTTTCGGGCAGGGTTTCAAGCCCGCCAATGACGCTGCCTTTTTCATAGGCACCCGGATACCCGTTGGCCGCCATTACCACCGAAATCGCATGGTCATCGGCCCAGTTTACCCGCGCAGTATCAAGCCGCCCTTCCGAGGCCGCAAGCAACAGATCGAGAACCTGCGCGCCGAGGCGCATCATCAGAACCTGACATTCGGGATCGCCAAAACGCACATTATATTCAATCAAACGCGGCACGCCGTCTTTGATCATCAGCCCGACATATAGGACGCCCTGATAGGGCATACCGCGTTTGGCCATCTCGGACATGGTCGGTTTCACGATTGTTTCCAATGTCTTGGCCGCGATTTCGTCGGTTAATACCGGCGCTGGGGAGTAGGCCCCCATGCCGCCGGTGTTGGGACCGGTATCGCCATCAAAGGCGCGTTTATGGTCTTGTGCGGTGCCAATCGGCAGCACGTTTTCACCGTCGCACAGCACGAAAAAGCTCGCTTCTTCGCCGTCCATATATTCCTCAATCACCACTTCGGCACCAGCGCCGCCAAAAGCACCGGAAAACATATCATCAACAGCGGCCAACGCGGATTTTTCATCCATCGCCACGATAACGCCTTTGCCGGCCGCCAATCCGTCGGCCTTGACCACAATCGGCGCGCCTTGCGCGGCAATATAGGCCTTGGCGGCGGCGGCATCGGTGAAATGGCCGTAATCGGCGGTGGCGGCACCGGAGGCTGCGCAGATTTCTTTAGTAAACCGTTTGGACGCTTCGAGTTGCGCAGCGGCCTCGGACGGGCCAAACACCAGAACACCGGCGGCGCGCAACCGATCGGAAACCCCGACAGCTAACGGTGCTTCGGGACCAACGATAACAAAACTGATGGCATTTTCCTGTGCAAATTCCACCACAGCGCCGCCATCCATAATGTCGAGAACCGCACAATCGGCGATCATCGCGATACCGGCATTTCCCGGGGCCACGATCAGCCGGTCGCATTTGGGGTTTTGCATCACGGCCCAAGCCAGCGCATGTTCGCGCCCGCCGCTTCCAAGGATAAGGATATTCATGGCGTATTCTCCATTTTCGGGCTTTGGTGGCTTGGGTTTTCTTCCCGCGCGTTCTACGGTGTGACCAGCAAACTAGCAAGGCGCCACAATGTCCGATTCATCATGTTCGTTTCATCATGTCTGATTTGATCGACGACCCGTCCGAGGGCCAAAACCAACCCGAATTTAGCGTGACCGAAATATCGGGGGCGATCAAGCGGGTGATCGAGGGCGAATTTGGCCATGTTCGGATCAAAGGCGAGATCGGGCGGGTGTCGCGCCCGCGTTCTGGGCATATTTATCTTGATCTCAAGGACGATAAATCGGTGATAAACGGGGTCATCTGGAAAGGTGTCGCCGCGCGGCTTGCCACCCAACCCGAAGAAGGCATGGAGGTGGTCGCCACCGGCCGCGTGACCACATTTGGCGGGCAATCGAAATACCAATTGGTGATCGAAGACATCAAACCGGCGGGCATGGGCGCGTTGATGGCGATGTTGGAAAAGCGCAAATTATTGCTGCAATCCGAGGGGCTTTTCGCGGCAGAGCGCAAACAACCGCTGCCGTTTTTGCCGGATGTGATCGGTGTGGTGACATCGCCATCCGGTGCGGTGATCCGCGATATTTTGCACCGTTTGCGTGAACGGTTTCCGCGCAAGGTTCTAATCTGGCCGGTGGCGGTGCAGGGCGCAAAATGTGCGCCCGAAGTGGTGCGGGCCATCGAGGGGTTTAATGCAATGACATCCGGTGGTGCCTTGCCGCGCCCGGATTTGATCATTGTGGCGCGCGGGGGCGGGTCAATCGAAGACCTGTGGGGGTTTAACGAAGAATCGGTGGCACGCGCGGCGGCGCAAAGTGCGATTCCGCTGATTTCTGCGGTGGGCCATGAAACCGACACCACATTGATTGATTTCACTTCTGATAAACGCGCGCCGACGCCGACTGCAGCCGCCGAATTGGCGGTGCCGGTGCGTCTTGATCTATTGGCGCATATCGACGGGCAGGGCGGGCGCATGACGCGGGCCATGACCAATGCGGTGCAGGTGCGCGATCAACGCCTGCGTGATCTGGCGCGCGCGTTGCCCAGATTGGAAACCCTGCTTGATGGGCCGCGCCAACGGCTTGATACATGGGGGGATCGTCTGCCGGCGGCCCTGATCCGGTCGGTGCAGGTTCATCGGGTGCAACTCTCGGAACGATCGGGGTCTTTGCGCCCGTCGGTGTTGCGCAATCGTCTGGAAATGGATCGGCGGCGTGTTGATATTGCGACACGCCTTGCCCCCGGTCTTGCCCGTGCAATTGCCGCCAAACGCGAAGCCTTGGGGCGGCGTGCGGATCGTCTTAATCTGGCACCGTTGCGGGCGGATATAGCGCGTAAATCCGTGGCGCTTGACGGGGTTTCGCGGCGGTTTTCGGCGGCTGGGTTGCGTCAGGTCAATGATTGGAAATCCCGCATCGAGGCTATGGATAGATTGCGCGAAACCCTTGGGTATAAGGCGACATTATCACGTGGTTATGCCGTCATGCGGGGGGATGGCGCTGTTGTGACCGATACAAAATCGGCGGGTAAGGCGGCGGTTCTAGAAGTGGAATTTGCCGATGGACGATTGACTTTGGGGGCAACTTCCAACCCTAAACCAACCCCGGCCAAATCCGCCAAGAAACCGGCAAAACCGGATGACCCGTCGTCGCAAGGTAGTCTGTTTTAAACCCCGACTTCGGGCCCCAGACACATCATCGGTTCGTCGCTTTGTTCAACTTCATAAAGTTCAGTGGGGTTTTGATTGCCACTGCCGTCTTCGAATCGTGCTGTCATGCCGTTGTCGGTGATTTCAAAACTCCAACAGTCGGGACCGACCGTGGTGCCCGCTTGTTCGTCGTCATAGACAAAACAAATCAGATCATCTTGCGCATACCATTCGCCACGTTTGCATTTTCCGTCAAGGAACGACCATTGCACGCGCTTGTTGTCCAGGTATTCTTCGGCCCCGTAGGGTGCGCCGGAACTGCCGTAGTAAAATGTTTTGCCGCGTGTATAGGCGTCAAATTCCGCCGCTCCCATGCTTGGGTTGGCGTGCACTGGTGCGGTTATCATCAGCGTCAGGAACAGTAGGATTGATGTTTTCATGCGCCGATTCTGGCAGATTACCAGAGTGCAGGCTAGCCTCGTGAGTGGGGCGTAATCCGGTTGGCAACATATCGCCCAAAGCACGGGTTTTAGGGCGGCCCGGAATATGAGGTGTCTGGCGTTCCCAACCGGGTCGCCACGGCGCGCAAAGCGGATCCATAATGCGACGCCAAAGGGGCGGCCAAAGCGCCAGAGCCGCCATGACCGGCAAGGAATGTGGCAAGATCGGCATGGTTTGCGGATCCAGGTGCAGCGCCGAATAGACACGCGCAGGGTTGATATGATGATCGGAATGGCGGGGCGCATTTAACATTAGCGCGCTGGAAAACGCATGTGGGCTATTCCAGGCGTGTTGCGGGCCAACCGGTTCAAATTTTCCATCGGCCAATTGCCCGCGCCGCAGCCCGTAATGTTGCACATAATCCGATAGAAGCATCTGTATTTGCGTGTAAATGGCAGCCGCACCAAGGACCAGACAGCCCGCAATACCAGCCAAGGAATAAGCGATAACCAAGGTGGCAAATGCG
>JAUZRV010000022.1 GCA_030950105.1 Rhodobacterales bacterium
TTGCAAGGCCTCGACATCGGTTTGCTGGTCTCGGACGGCCCCGACAAAGTCACCCCCATGCGATCCGCCATCGCCGGCGGCTACGTCACACACCTCGTCACCAGCACCAAAACCGCAGAGGCAATGTTGAAGGCGGGTTAGTCCAGAACCCGTTCAGGAAACAGCGCGGCGAGGCCGTCACGTGAGGCTGCGCAAACACCGCGTTCGGTGATCAATCCGGTAACAAGTCGTGCGGGTGTGACATCAAAGGCCGGGTTGCCGCCGGTGGTGCCATCGGGTGATATTTGCACGTGGTTGACAGTGCCGTCTTCGAGTTTTCCCCAAACCTTGGTCACTTCATCACCGTCACGTTCTTCGATCGGGATTTCGGCGACGCCGTCTTTGATAGTCCAGTCGATGGTGGGCGAGGGCAGGGCGACATAGAACGGAATACCGTTGTCTTTGGCTGCTAACGCCTTGAGATACGTGCCGATTTTATTGCAGACGTCGCCGTGGGATGTGGTCCGGTCGGTGCCAACAATGACCAGATCAACATCGCCGTGTTGCATCAAGTGACCGCCAGCATTGTCCACGATCAGGTTATGCGACACGCCATGGCTGTCGATTTCCCACGCGGTTAATTGTGCGCCTTGATTGCGCGGGCGGGTTTCGTCGACCCAGATATGCACCGGAATTCCGGCCTCGACTGCGTGATACATCGGCGAGGTGGCGGTGCCCCAATCCACTGTTGCCAACCAGCCGGCGTTGCAATGGGTCAAGATATTAACGGCTTCGCCTGGTTTTTTGGTGGCGGCGATTTTCTTGATGATTTCGAGACCATGCAAGCCAATTTGTCGGTTACATTCGACATCTTCATCGCTGATTTCAAGGGCGCGTTTGTGGGCGGCATTGGCGCGATCAACTTCGGGTAATTCCCAAAGTATGTCCCGCATTTCATTCAAGGCCCAGCGCAGGTTAATCGCGGTTGGGCGGGTGGCGTGCAGCACGTCCCACGTTTCGGCGAGAGAGGCATCAGAGGGGTCACGCTTCATTTCTTCGGCGACACCAAAGGCCGCAGTTGCCCCGATCAAAGGCGCGCCACGCACCCACATATCGCGGATCGCCACAGCGAAATCGTCACGTGATTTTAGGTCGACAACCCGAAATTCGTGCGGCAACCATCGTTGATCTATGACCTTTACGACCTGTTCTGCATCATCATACCAAATGGACCGATAATGTTTTGCGCCAACTTTCATTGTTTCGCCTCCGCTGCAATTATTTGGGCAAGATCATTCACTGTTGCCATCGAATTCATCCGGCTTCGGTTGACCACCAATTGCCGCCCGAAACGCAATCCGCGCGCCTCGCAATCGGCCCTTAGGGCTTCGTTTTCGATAGTGTCATTTTCGGCGATATGAGCAAGACTTAGGGTGCGGCGGATGATTTCGACACCAGCAAACCCGAGTGTATCTTGCCAGATATCCCGTAGGCGATGCGCCAAGGCCTGTTCGCTAGCCAACGCATGGCCTTGATCTTCGAAAAGCGAACGTTCGTAGAGAATTCCGGTGCGTTCATGGCGCCAGAGGTTGGAAAATTCTGCACTGAAAACGCGCCAGATTTCGTCAATTACCTCTAATATCCAAGTCTGATAATCGTGCCTTTCCCCGTGGGATTTTGCATGACCCGGCTGTGCAAAATAGGCCATCCAGAAATTCCCGAGCAGCATGCCGATGTCAAACCCCATAGGTCCATATAGCGCAAATTCGGGGTCGATGATTTTGGTTTCGGTCTCGGTGACCATGATTGATCCGGTATGAAAATCACCATGAAGCAGGGTTTCGGCGTTGTTGCAGAACTTGGCTTTTAGATGCTGGGCCTCGACTTTGAGGTCAATATCGGCACGCAATTGTGCAACCAGAGTATCAAGTTGCGGGGTGTGATGATTGCGTTCGGCATCAAAATACGGGTCGGAAAAGATCAGCGTTTCGGTGATATCGCAGAGCGCGACATTGTCGGCAAAAAGGGCAACGTCGGCCTTGCGTGCCGCGGCAACCATCGACAAATCCGAACCGCGAAATAATGTGCGGGCGCAAAATTCCCCCAGAACTGCGGCCATCCCTTGGTGTTTGGTGCCCGCCATGAGGCTGTGGCGCAGGATGATATGGGGCGTGAAAAATTCCATTACAATGAGCGCCTGGGCTTCGTCAAAATGGTAAATTTCCGGCACGCTTCCCGGGTCACGGTCCGCTTGACGCAAGAGGGCATGATTTTCAAAAAATGCACGTTTGAGCGGCAAAGGCCAGCTATCACCGACCAGACGCACATAGGGTAACGCCTGTTTAACGATCACACTGCCGGTATCGCTGCTGACGATAAACACCAGATTGAGGTTGCCATCGCCGACTTCTTTGGCGCGCCACTTTGTGGTGTCTGCCCCGATCCGGTCAGTGATCGCCACGATTCCGCCAAGACGCATGGCAAGTGTTTCCACGGTCAGCGGTTCATAGATTGACTCATTTCCTGCCATTGTTTTTCCCACACCTTGGTCGCGTCTAACACAATCTTCTCGACAAAAAGGCAAATGTCAATACTTGTTGACAAAAGGCAGATTGCGCCATTAGTCTTTTGTTAAGGGGTCTGTATCCAGGGAGGAAACAGTGCAAATACCGGCAGTAAGCCTTCGGGGGATTTCCAAACGGTTTGGCGATAATATCGTCTTGCGCGGGATAGATCTTGAATTATCTGCCGGTGAAGTGACGGCTTTGATGGGCGCAAATGGCGCTGGAAAATCCACTTTGGTCAAAGTGTTATGTGGCGTGCATGCGGCGGACAGCGGCGAAATTGATCTCTATGGCGAGGGTTTCAACCCAACCACCCCATCCGCAGCAATCAGCGCGGGCGTGGTTACCGTGCATCAGAGCATAAATGACGGGGTGATTCCCGACCTTGATATCGCATCAAACCTTATGCTTGATCATTTGGCGCGGCCGGGTGGTGGTTTTTTTCTCAATAAACGCAATATTCGCGCCGAAGCCCGCAAAATCGCGGCGGCAATGGCGCTTGATGTGGATGTGACGCAGTTGGTCAGCGCGCTTAATCTGGCGGACCGGCAATTGGTCGCGATTGCGCGCGCAATCGCGCATAAACCCAAGCTGCTTATTCTGGATGAGCCAACGTCATCGCTCTCTGCCAAAGAGGCGGAGCGGTTGTTTGAATTGCTCGATCGGCTGCGTGCGTCAGGCGTGGCGATCCTCTATATTTCGCACCGCATGTCGGATATCCGGCGCATTGCCGATCGGATTGTAAGCATGCGCGATGGTCGGATTTCGGGGGTGTTTTCCGATACGCCGCTGGATTTCGAAGGGGCGGTTCAGGCGATGCTTGGTCATAGTATGACCGACACGAATATTACCATTCCTCCGGCGGGTGACCCGATTTTGCGCTTGGACAATCTGGTGCTAAAGGCCGGAAGCGAGGCCTTTTCGCTTGATCTACATGACAATGAAATCGTGGCAATCACCGGCCTCGTGGGCAGCGGCAAGACCGAACTGGCGGCGGTGCTGTTCGGGTTGGAGAAACCAATCGCGGGGCAGATGACATTGCGCGGCGCGATCTATGCACCAAAAAACCAAAGACAGGCGATAAACGCCGGAGTTTATCTTTGCGCCAAGGATCGCGCCAGCAACGGCGTGGTTCCAGATTTCAATATCACCAAAAATATCTCGGTCCCGTTTTTGGCGCGGCACAGCAGGTTTTCGTTTTTGAGATTTTCAAGTGAGCGGGCAACCGCACGTCGCACAATCAAAGATCTGGGTATCATATGCCAAAGCGATGTCGATGAAATAGACAGCCTGTCAGGTGGCAACCAACAAAAGGTTATGGTGGCGCGCTGGCTTGCCGAAGCCTCCAATCTTCTGGTGCTGGACGAGCCGTTTCAAGGCGTCGATATCAAGGCCCGTCACGACATTGGCCAAAAAATCCGTGACACGGCAAAGGGGCGCGCAACGGTTGTGATGGTTTCGGAAATTGACGAAGCTCTTGCCATAGCCGACCGGATAATAGTGATGAACGATCACACAATTGTGGGCGATCATCGAAATGAAAACACAGATCTCGCGCAGGTTCTTACCCAAGTGACCGGCCAACAACGAGACCAGACAGGCAGTGAAACCTATGCAATCTGAAACCCGCGATGCCACCAATATTCCGGGCAACGATCCGGCGCGTGAAAAGTCCAAAAAATCATTTACCGACCTTGCTATTCGCTATGGGTTCTTGGTGTTGATGATTGGGTTGGTGATATTTTTCTCTGTGATTGCCGAAGGATTTGCCAGCCCCTACAGCGCGGTGTTTATTTTCCAATCGGTGGCCATTACCGGCATTTTGGCCTTGGGTGTCACCGCCACCTTGGTTGTTGACGGGTTTGATCTCTCTATTGGGTCTACTGCGACATCGTCTTTGATGTTGTCGGCGTATGTGTTGGTGGTTTTGGAAATGAACGCGTTTGTTGCGGTGGTTGCGTGCTTGATAATGGGGGCTGTTGTCGGGTTGATCAACGGGTTGTTGATTGTGAAATTCCGTGTGCCGGATTTGTTGGCGACGCTTGGGATGATGTTTTTATTGGTCGGATTGCAACGTATCCCGACGCAAGGCCGATCCATTGCAACCGGCATGACCCTGCCGGACGGGCGTGTTGCCGAGGGCACATTTTCCAAGGCGTTTCTGGCGCTTGGGCGGCATCGGTTCGATTTCTTTATTGATAATCTCATTCCGGTTTCGGTCATCGTTTTGCTGGTTGTCGGGCTGTTGGTCTGGGTGTTTATGGAACTCACCCGCCATGGCCGGCTGATGTATGCGATTGGGTCAAACGCCCGCGCAGCGAGCCTCGCGGGGACCAATGTGAACCGCTACAAAGTGCTTGCCTATATGATTTCCGGGGTTTTGGCGTCGGTCGGAGGGATCCTGCTTGCTGCGCGTTTGGGGCGTGGGGATATCGCGTCCGGCAATAACTTGCTGCTTGATTCTGTGGCTGCCGCTCTTATCGGGTTTGCGGTTCTGGGGGCGGCCAAACCCAACGCATTTGGCACGATTATCGGTGCACTTTTCATCGGTATCCTGCTTCAGGGTCTGACCATGATGAATGCGCCTTACTACACTCAAGATTTCGTAAAGGGCGCGGTTCTTGTCGTTGCTCTGGTATTTACCTTCGCACTTTCCAAGCGCGGAGGCGCCCATTAGGGGCACGTTTTGATCACCACAAGGGAGACTACAAAATGAAACTAACACGTCGCATATTCATGACACTGGCCAGCAGCGCAATGGCGCTCGGCGCGGGTCTTGCACCGGCATTTGCTGGCGAAATGCCCGCACCTTTTGACAATCCGGGAGAGGTCAAAATCGCGTTGGTCCGTTATCTTTCGACCGGCGATTTCTTTCAGGCATATCTGTCTGGTGTAGAAGCCCAAGCCGCCGCGATTGGCGTTGATTTGCGGGTTCTCGATAGCCGCCAAGACGCGGCTTTGCAGGCCGATATGGTTGATCAGGCAATTGCTCTTGGCGTTGACGGAATCATTGTTCAACACGGTTTGACCGAATCCATGCAGGACGCCGTGCAACGCGCCCTTGATGCCGGAATTAAGGTTGTGGCATTTGATGTAAATGTCGAAAATCCCGCCGTTCCACAGGTTGAACAATCGGATCGTGATTTGGCGCGTTTGGCGCTTGAACAGGCCGTGGCCGACAATGGCACAACGTTCAAGGCGGGCTATGTCTATGTGCCCGGAATCGCGCCATTGGATCGTCGCGACGAAACATGGCTCAAGGTGAAAGCCGCCAATCCGGGCATTGAAGAAGCCGCTGTTTTTGGCACGATCGATAACCCGATTGCAAATTCGGTCGCCAATCAGGCGCGTTCGGTTTTGCAAGCAAATCCGGATATCACCGTGATGTTCGCGCCTTATGACGAATTTGCCAAAGGCGTCAAAATCGCGGTCGACGAGGCCGGTTTGACCGATCAGATCGACATTTATTCGGCGGATGTATCCACTGCCGATATTGCCGCGATGCGCGAACCAGGTAGTGCATGGGTAGCAACAGCGGCGACCAACCCTGCGGTTGTCGGCGAGGTTTCCGTGCGCACATTGGCGATGCTTTTGGCGGGTGAAGATGTGGCGGCAAGTGTGATTGTGCCACCAACATTGATTACCCAGAAAATGCTTTTGGAAGGGGACATCAAAAACATGGCGGATCTGTCGGCAAAACTACCGCAATTTGCACACGCGGATGTATCTATGCCGTCTTGGATGCCACTGCCACCTCGTTAAAACGACCACTTGCACCACTCACACGAATGACCGGAATTATCCGGTTGGGCCGCAGCGGGAAACCTCTGCGGCCTTCTTCATTTAGCCGATGATTGCGTCCAAAACGGCGGCACAGGCGTCTTTGGTGCGCCCATCCGTATCAAGAGCGCCGGTCCAGCCACTTATCGAAATGGCAACGATGGTATTTTTCGCTGCAAACGATCGGCTAGCGGCAATGGTTTCTGCGAGGGACGGGCCATTGGCAACGGGATAATTGGTGCCCGGTGCATCGACCGCGTCAAGCACATCAATATCAAGATGGAAATGAACGGGCGCATCAAGCGATAATGTCGCCAGCCCCGCCATTCCGGTGCGCCGCAGGGCAGACGCGTCAATTGCGTCCCGCTCTCTTGGATCAAGGTCGCGCCCGTCAATGAGCCAAACCCGATCTTCATTCAAGGGCGAAAGCCCGACGGTTTCGCACAATCCTTGTGGCCCGCGCCCGACGATCATTGCCAAAGGCATACCGCCGAGAAATCCAGAGGCAGATATTTCTGGCGTGTTGAAATCACCGTGGGCATCAACCCAGACCAAAACCGGATTGATCCCTGCGGCTTGCACCCCGGCAAGCACCGGAATCGACGCGCAACAATCACCGGCAACAGAGATCGGGCGCGCACCAGTGGCCAGCGTTTCGGTGGTAAACCTGGCAATCGGGCGATGCACCTGTGCCAGACTGTCAACCGAACGATCCGCCAAAACATGCGGCCCGTTAATCAATGCGCCATCAGGCACCACGCCAGCAAGGGCAGGTTCCGGTTGTTCGAAAAATTGCGGAGTGAGAAGCCAGTGATCTGTCATTTACATTGGCTAACATTCTGGTTGAAATGGGGCAAAGGAAAATTCCGATGCGCCCCAATATCCTGATGTTCATGACCGATAATCAGCCTGCCGAGTTGCTCGGCTGTTATGGGAACCACGAAATTGCCGCGCGTATTTCATCGGTGCGCGGCAAGCCATCATTGAGGTGTTCACAGCCCTTGAAGTCCCAAAGAATAGCAGGGCCATCGGCAAGGATCATCGCGTCGCGCATCGGATTATGTGTGGTCCAGACCTGCATGTTCGACCTGTCAAAAGCGTAACGAATATTGATCGGCTCCTAGAGCAAAAGTGCGGCCAGATCATGCGCCGCCATCTGTGCACGAAACCGCCCCAACCGATAGGCGGGGGCCGTGTTCAAAACACTATCGGGCACCGGGCGTATCAATGGTTTTCCGGTACTGTCACTGTTGAGAAAGGTCAGCTTGCGCGCCCGAAAAAACCGATCCGTTCTTCGTCCGAAAACATGACATCCGGCGTTTCGTAATAGGAAAACACGGCGATCATGCGATCCCGCGCGCCTTCTATCGGGGTTACGCGATGGGGTGTAGTGATACCGCGAAACACATTAAGCGTGCCTGCCGAAAGCCGCAGTTTTTGCTTCATGGGGTCATTTCCATTCAACAGGTTTACCACACCGTCGTAATTCGGGTCGTCGTGCGTGCGCAAATCCGTGCGATATTCGAAATCACCGCCCGCCTCCGGGGCTTGCAAGAGCAATGTCGTGGTGAATTCGGAACGGTCAAAATGCCAATTCAGGGCCTCACCCGCATGATAGGCCATCACATTTACCCGCGCCAACGGATCGGGCATGGAATAAAGATTATCCTTGCCCATAACCTCGGCCAGAAAGGCAATCAACGGCGGCCATTCGTAGATTTTAATCACGCCATTATCGCCTATTTGATCGGCGCAAAGCGTGTGATTGATGGTATCAACTTCGGTCAGCGCCGGATGATCGGCGGCAAGGCCGGGCACCGATTTTTTGAAATAGATATTGTGGCGGCGTTGATGGGTAAAGGATTGTGTGGCCATGGCCGGCTTCATCGCATCGGCCAATTTCTGTGCCACTTGCGGGCGCAAATACCCTTCAAGATTGAACATGCCGTCTGCAACAAGATCGGCCTGACACTGTTTTACAAGGGCTGCGTAACGCGCGCTTTCGGGTTGATTTAGCGGGTAACGTTCAAGATCAATCATATGTTGCATTTTCGGCTCCTTTGTCACTTTACCATAAGGTAAGCGGATTTGAGCTATTGTCGAGTCTGGTGTTTGAGGCTTGTCGGTCATGCGGCGATCTGGTCGGGGTTTGTGGTTTCAATTCCGTCTTTGAATATGACGCCTGTGATGACTTTGGCGAGATAGTCAAAGCCGCGTAGCTTCCTCCAGGGCGATTTACTGAAGGTTAGAAAGTTGTTGCAAATCATAGGGGTATATGAATCTTTGTTCTGAACGTCAGGCCCGGAGGTTATTATCTTGATTTCAGTTCGATCAGTTTTACGTCAGGTTCCTGATCCGCGCGGCAG
>JAUZRV010000220.1 GCA_030950105.1 Rhodobacterales bacterium
GTATCGTCGTTCATGGCGGGCTGGATTTTCTGCTGGAGGTGAATGATCTTGTTCAACACCAAAATCATACGACATTTCAACAGCTTGATCTACGCCCGCCAAACGATTTACGCCGCTTCATGAATAATTCGGGCTAGGAAAACCGCGCTGGATCATAGGCCGACAGATCAAGGTTGCTGCCACCACGCGCGATCAGATCGGCAATCATCCGACCGGTTTTCGGGCCGCCCGTCAGACCGATATGTTGATGCCCAAACCCTGCAAACACACCCGTGCCGGAAATTTCACCGATAAGCGGTAAGCTATCGGTGGGTGAGGGGCGAAACCCCATCCATTCCTCGGTGCCGGAATATTCCAATGTCGGAAAATTTTTCTTCACATGTTTGCGCATAAGGTCAAGCGGCGCTTTGGATGGTCCCGCGTCCAATCCGCCAAATTCGACAATTCCGGCGCAGCGCAGGCCGTCTTCCATCGGCGTGGCGATGAATTTACCGCTGGCAACAAGGGTCGGTGAGCGTAACGTAAAAGACGGGTCTTTGAACATGATGTGATAGCCGCGTTCAGATTCTAACGGGACCGAAAGTCCGAGCTTTTTGGTGAGGGGCTTTGACCATGCCCCGGTGGTAAGCACGGCGCGGGTGCAGGCAATACGTCCCTGATCGGTAATCACCGCCTTGATTTTTCCCATAGACAGGTCAAAATCTTTAACCTCTGCTTGCTTGATAGTGCCACCCTCGGTCCGAAATACCTCGGCCAAGGCCTGCACATAACGGCCCGGTGCGCGCACATAGGCGTGATTTTTCATTAACGCAAGGCAATCGATGGATTTGCCGATATTTGGGTCGTATTCGCGCACTTGCGCGCCGGTTAGAACCTCGGGCGTAAATCCGGCCTCGGCGCGCATGGAAAAGGTAAAGGCTTCGGCGTCAAAGGCGGCCCGATCCGTATAACCAAACCCATAATCGCAATCGGTAAGCCATCCTTGGGCCGTTGTTCCGCGCGCCAAAGACCTGTGTTGCTCCACGCTGTCGCATACGATCGGGCCAAGGCCGCGCGCAATGCGTCGGGTGTCTTTTTCATTGGCGTGGGATAAAAACTTGATCAACCAAGGCAACATTTTGGGCAGGTATGACCAGCGCATGAACAGCGGAAAATTTGGATCGAGCAACATTCCTGGCCCTTTGCGGATCAGGCCCGGTCCGGTTACCGGCGCAATTCCGCAGGCCGCAATCAGGCCCGCATTGCCATATGATGCGCCCATTCCGGGGTCGCCTTTGTCGACTACAATCACGTCTTTTCCCGCGCGCAACAGCCAGATTGCCGCCGACATGCCGACAATCCCGGCCCCGATCACAACAACCGTATTTTTGTGCATATCCGGCATTTCAATACTATCCATTTTGCAAATTGATGCTTCGACACCTTGCCGATCCTGTGGGTTCTGGCAAGATGGATTTGTCCAACCGTACAAGGAATTCCTGACATGCCTCATATTGGCCCCCGAAATCTGATTACTGACGTCCCGGGCCTGCGGGTTGGCAATGCTTCCGATCCGGCGATTAAAACCGGGGCAACGGTGCTTATTGGCGATGCACCATTTACGTGCGGTGTGCATATCATGGGGGGCGCTCCGGGAACGCGTGAAACCGATCTACTGGCCCCTGATAAAACCGTGGAACAGGTCGATGCTCTGGTTCTATCAGGCGGCTCGGCCTTTGGGCTTGATGCCGGTTCTGGCGTAAGCGATGCACTTCGCGCACAGGGGCGTGGTTTTGCTGTGGGCGACCAACTGGTGCCAATCGTGCCGAGTGCGATCCTGTTTGATCTGATCAATGGAGGTGCCAAAAATTGGGTGGAAAACCCCTATAAAGCCCTTGGAAAACAGGCGCTTGCGGCCGCAGGCAATAATTTTACGCTCGGCTCAACAGGCGCCGGCACCGGCTGCACAACGGCAAATTTCAAAGGCGGGCTTGGCTCGGCGTCGATTGTGCTGCCTTCAGGTTACACGGTTGGCGCATTGGTCGCGGTCAATGCCCTTGGTTCCGCCACTGTTGGCATGGGGCCGCATTTCTGGGCGGCCCCTTTTGAAATCAATGGTGAATTTGGCGACCAAGGTGTGGCACAATCCTATCCCGAAACCCACCTACCCCCCAATAAACTCGCGGCCCATGCCAATACCACCATCGGCATTGTCGCGACCGATGCGACACTGACACAGGCGCAATGCACCCGCATAGCGACTGCAGCCCACGACGGATATGCGCGCGCGCTTTTCCCGTCACACACCCCGATGGACGGCGATCTGATTTTTGCGGCATCGACGGGTGCCATGCCTTTGGAAAACTCGGTTTCCGACGTTCTTGATCTTGGCCATGCTGCCGCAATCTGCATGGCGCGCGCCATTGCCCGCGCGGTTTTCGCCGCCACGCCACAGGAAAACGATAGCCAACCGTGCTGGTCATCAACCATCGTATAGTTTCTTTTTCGCCTAAATATCCCCGCCGGAGGCTCCCGAACGAGACGCAATCACGCTCCTAGCAAGGTGTTCACCAGATCGCTATTTTCATCAGCTAAATCTTCGATCACATTGAAATGGTGCCGGTCTTTGGCAAGAGCGCGCTCCACGCCCCACGCCGTTGCGAGCCACTGCGCCTGATCAAGAAAAACCGGCCTTTCATCACCGCCCACCCATACCGTTACCGCAGCATCATAGCGGTCCTTCATCAGAACCGGACTTTCTGCGCTGGCTTCTTCCATAGTGAGCCGCAGGTCTTCGTTCATCGTCGTTCTAAGTAAGGGTCGCAAATCCGCAACCGGAGATATGGGCACAACCTTTTGTAATCGTGCACCAATATCTGCGGGCAACACGGCCTTGTCCAACATGCGCGCGACCAAATGCCCGCCCGCGGAATGGCCAGCAAGGCAAATTGGACCATCTTCCAATGCGGCAGCGACCGAAATCGAGGCCGCAATCTGTTGGGTGATCTCGGAAATCGTGGCCGCCGGACACAAATCATAAGATGGCATGGCGACGGACCAGCCTCTGCCAAGGGCACCAGCTGCCAGATGGGACCAGTCGGATTTGTCAAAATTCAACCAATATCCGCCATGCACAAACACCACTAACCCCCTGGCCGGGGCATTGCTGTGGAACAAATCCAACTTGTGACGGGGGCCGGTTCCGTAAGGAATATCCAAGGTCGAGGCGGCATGGGCCGCGCGAAATTTGGCCGCCGATTTCTGCCACTTTGGCGGATAGGTCATAGCGTCGGGAATATAGGCAGCATTTGAATAAGCGTCGTCGAGTTCCATAGAGATCCCTTTTTTCACACTGGACAAAGCGTAGGACGGATGGTTAGCCAATGCGAGAGCTTATTGAAAAGGATAGACCTATGTTGGACAAAACTACCGATCTGAAATCCCTTTTGAAAGACCCCGAATTATTGGCTGAGAAGGCGTTTGTCGCAGGGGACTGGGTGGATGGCGAGGGGACGTTTCCCGTCACAAATCCGGCGCGTGGCGATGTGATTGCCAATGTGGCGGATTTGAACCGTGCACAGGTTGGGCAGGCAATAGCGAAAGCCGAAATTGCACAAAAAGAATGGGCAAAATACACCGGCAAAGAACGCGCGAATATTTTGCGCAAATGGTTCGATCTGATGATTGAAAACACCGAAGATCTGGCCACGATACTGACCGCGGAAATGGGCAAACCAATCGCGGAATCCCGCGGTGAAATTGCCTATGGCGCGTCGTTTGTCGAATTTTTCGCCGAGCAGGCAAAACGGATTTATGGCGAGACAATTCCCGGCCATCAACGCGATAAACGGATCACAGTGATCAAACAACCGATTGGTGTCGCAGCGAGCATTACCCCGTGGAATTTCCCCAATGCGATGATCACGCGCAAGGTGGCACCGGCACTTGCGGCGGGTTGCGCATTTGTGGCGCGCCCTTCGGAATTGACACCTTTATCGGCGCTGGCACTGGGTGTTTTGGCCGAACGCGCGGGCATCCCCAAAGGCGTGCTGTCAATTGTGCCAAGTTTGAACGCCTCGGAGATCGGAAAAGAGTTCTGCGAGAACCCGATTGTGCGAAAATTGACCTTTACCGGATCGACAAATGTGGGACGGATATTGCTGCGCCAAGCCGCCGATCAAGTGATGAAATGTTCAATGGAATTAGGGGGTAACGCGCCCTTTATCGTATTTGACGATGCCGATATTGATGCCGCTGTCGGAGGTGCGATCATGTGCAAATTCCGCAATAACGGGCAGACCTGTGTTTGTGCCAACCGCATCTATGTGCAGGCGGGGGTTTATGACGAATTTGCCAAGAAACTGACCGCGGCGGTGGCGCAGATGACGGTGGGTGACGGGCTTGAGGAAGGGGTTCAGTTCGGACCACTGATCAGTCAGGCAGCAGTTGAAAAAGTCCGCAGCCACATCGCGGATATCACAGAAAAAGGCGGCGAGATTATTTTTGGTGGCAGTCAGCATAATCTGGGCGGAACGTTTTTTCAGCCAACGATTGTGACCGGCGTAACCAGCGAAATGCAGGTTGCCAATGAAGAAACATTTGGCCCGCTTGCGCCCTTGATCCGGTTTGAGGATGTCGACGAAGTGATCGAGATGGCCAATGACACGATCTTTGGGCTGGCCTCATATTTCTACGCCAATGATCTAAGCCGTGTTTACAAGGTCGCGGAGGCGCTTGAATACGGGATTGTCGGAGTGAATACCGGCATCATTTCAACCGAGCTTGCCCCGTTTGGCGGGGTCAAACAATCGGGCCTTGGACGTGAAGGAAGCCACCACGGAATCGAAGATTATCTTGAAATGAAATACATTTGCATGGCGGTCTAGGCGTGGACTTTCGACCTGAAAATCCAGTTATGGTTTTTGTATGGAAAACGTATGTATTGCGTGCATACGTTATGCGGACCTTGGGGCAGGAAATCCTCTCTGAGGATCGGCCACTTGCCAAGAATGAACATAAAAAAAACCCGCCAGAATTTCTGACGGGGTTTTTTAATTTATCAGGTCCGTTCTGGACAAATGCTAGTCTGGACAAATGCTAGACGAAGTCTTTGCCTTTGACAGGGGCCCAGATCTTTTTGTTGGTCAAATAGAGCAACACAGAAAGCAGAACCATCAACAACACGGCGACAAAACCGGCATGTTGGCGCGCCATCATTTTGGGCTCAGCAGTCCACATCAAGAAAGCGGCGACATTTTCGGCCTCGTGCTCAAGCTCGTTAGAGGCACCGCCTGCGAAGTCGACATCTTCTCCGGCCAAAGGCGGTGACATGGCGATCCAGCCGCCAGGGAAGGCGGTGTTTTCGTAGAATGTGGTGCCGGCCTCTTCTTTTTCTTCGCCGGTATAACTTGTCAGGATGGCCACGATATATTCAGGACCCCCCATACCTTTGAACAATTGCGACAGGCCGGTGCCGTAAGGACCGTGGAAGCCCGCGCGTTTTTTGGCCATCAAGGACAGATCCGGCGCGTTTTCATCCCCACCAACCGGAAAGAAATCGGTTGGCTTGCCCGGCAGGTCTTCGTCGGTTTCGGCATCATAGATATCGAATTGGGCGGCGTAGGCGCGCATTTGGTCATCCGGCAGGGCAGGCCCACCTTCATCGGCAAGCGTGCGGAAAGCAACGTATTGCAAGCCGTGGCAAGCCGCACAAACCTCGGTATAGACCTGAAGGCCACGCTGGAGCTGATCTTCGTCGAATTTGCCAAACGGCCCTTCGAATGAAAAAGCGACATCGTGAATTCCGCCGCTTTCGGAGGCGGCAACGCCCCCAACCGAAAGGGTCAGGGCGGTCACTGCGGTGATTGCGAGTTTTTTGAACATTATCCCGTTTCCTTTCTTATTTGGCGTCAGGGTAGTGAGATTTGAAATCTTCTTCGATGGTTGCCGGTGGTGTGGTGGGTTTCTCCAGCACGCCCATCAATGGCAAAATCACGAGGAAGTAGGCAAACCAGTAGGCCGATCCGATCAATGAAATCCAGTCATGCGGGAATTCGGTATCTCGGGCACCCACCCACATCAGCACGACAAAGTCGATTGCCAGCAAGGCAAACCACATTTTGAACATCGGGCGGAAGCGGCCCGAACGTGTTGACGAGGTATCGAGCCAAGGCGCGGCAACCATGACGCCGATCGCGCCAAACATGGCCACAACACCAAAGAATTTGGCGTCGACAATACCGCCGGTGACCCAGCTTACCAATTGCACAACCCAAACGTCGGCTGTGAAGGCACGCAGGATGGCGTAGAATGGCAGGTAATACCATTCGGGCACAATGTGCGCCGGAGTGACCAATGGGTTGGCTTCTATGTAGTTATCGGGGTGGCCGAGGTAGTTTGGCATAAAGCCGACAACCGCGAAGAAGATCGTCAGGATCACCGCAAGGGCAAACAGATCCTTGATCACGAAGTATGGCCAGAATGGCAGGGTGTCTTTCTCGGCTTCTTCTTTGGACCCACGACGGACCTCAACACCTGTCGGGTTGCTGTTTCCGGTGGTGTGGAACGCCCAGATATGCAGTGCAACAAGCGCGGCAATCACGAAAGGCAGAAGGTAGTGAAGCGAGAAGAAGCGGTTCAACGTGGCGTTATCAACCGCCGGTCCGCCCAAGAGCCATGTTTGCAGAGCGTCGCCGATGAACGGGATCGCGCCGAACAGGCCGGTGATCACGGTGGCCCCCCAGAAGGACATTTGACCCCATGGAAGAACGTAACCGAGGAAACCGGTCGCCATCATCGCCAGATAGATCATCATGCCGATAACCCAGGTGATTTCGCGCGGCGCCTTGTAGGAACCGTAATACAGGCCACGGAAGATGTGGATATAAACGGCAAAGAAGAACAGAGCCGCACCATTCATATGCACGTAACGAATGAAATGGCCGCCGTTAACATTGCGCATAATGTGTTCGATCGACGCAAATGCCAGATCAACATGCGGTGTATAGTGCATTGCCAGAATAATGCCGGTGACGATTTGCAACACCAGACAGAAGGCAAGAACGATGCCCCAGATCCACATCCAGTTCAGGTTCTTGGGTGTGGGGATCATGATGGTGTTGTAAATCAGGCCAACGATGGGCAGGCGGCTATCAAGCCACTTTTCGCCGTCGGATTTCGGTTCGTAATGGTCGTGAGGAATTCCAGACATTTCGCGCGCCCCTATCCTAGTTTAATCGTTGTGTCGTCGATAAATTCGGCAACCGGCACCCAGAGATTTTCCGGGGCGGGGCCTTTGCGAATACGTCCGGCGGTATCGTAGTGCGATCCGTGACACGGGCAGAACCAGCCACCAAAGTCACCGGAGGCATTGCCGATTGGCACGCAACCCAAGTGGGTGCAAACACCGATCATCACCAACCATTCACCCGCTTCATCAAGTGTGCGGTTCTGATCCGACGCATCAAGCGCCATATTGGCACGGTTCTGACCCATCGTATCGGTCAGTGTCGAAATATCGACGGCGCGGGCGGCTTCGATTTCGCCCTCTGTGCGGCGGCGGATAAACACGGGTTTACCAAGCCATTTAATTGTGAGCTGGGTGCCGACTTCGACATCGGCCACATCCACACGAATGGACGACAGGGCCGTGACATCGGCGCTCGGGTTCATTTGATTGACCAAAGGCCAGACAGCCGCACCTGCGGCGACGGCACCAGTGCCGGCGGTGGCATAGTAGAGGAAATCTCTACGTGTGCCGCCATGATCTTCTGCATGATCTTCTGCGTGGGACACGGGCATTCTCCATTTTAGTGACCTGACCGAGGCCGATTCGATATCGGTATCGGTCTAATACATCCTTCGACCACAAAATCCTAAAAATTCCGTAGCCTATCCACGGCGCTGTTTAGCGGGGGTTTTCCGTTCAGTCCAGTGTGCAATGGATGATAAAGTGTCACTGGCGCAAGTGTCGCGCTTGTAGGGCGGGTGATTCAGGGTGTAGAATTAGGAAAATGCGTGGAACCCAATTTCTAATGGAGCGGAAAATGTTCAAGTCTTTAAAAGTTGTAGTTGGTGTTGCGATAACTGGTTTTTTTATGATGGCGGCGCCGGTAGCGGCGGAAATTGAGCTGAGCTTTTATGGCGGCACGCAATCGTCGCCACATTCGCGGGTGACGGGGACCTATCCGACGGGTGCCGGTGGCGGGCTTGACGGCACGACCTATAGCAGTCTGATTGGATGGGACGGAAAATCATTTGCAATGCCGCCCTATTACGGTGTACGGGCAATGTTCTGGCGGCCAAACGATATTGGTTGGGGGGTCGAATTTGCCCACACCAAGGTCTATGCGCCTGCTGCCGAAATGCCGGCCGGATTTAGCCGTCTGGAATTTACCGACGGGCATAACATCTTTACCGCGAATGTTATGAAGCGCTGGCCAGATCGTTGGAAAAGCCTCACGCCTTATGCCGGTGTTGGCGTCGGGTTTGCCCTTCCGCATGTGGATGTCACCGTTGGCGGGTCGCGCACCTACGGGTATGAGTTGACGGGACCGGCGGCCAAACTGATTGCGGGTGTGAAATATGACATCAATGATCGCTGGGCGGTATTTACCGAATATCAATTCACCTGGTCGGATAACAAAGCAACATTGACCGGTGGTGGCACGTTGAATACGCGCATCATCTCGAATGCGATTAATTTCGGTGTAGCTGTCAAATTTTGATGCCAAAGGCGCAAGCCGAATGTGAAAACCTTCTGGGGCAAGTGCGCGCATGCCGGATTTGCCCCGATCTGCCGCTTGAGCCGCGGCCAATTTTGCAAATCAATCCAAAAGCGCGGATTTTAATCGCCGGACAGGCACCGGGGCGCATTGCCCATGAAAAAGGCGTGCCGTTTGATGATCCTTCGGGCAATCGGTTGCGCGACTGGATGGGGATCGGGCGCGCGCGGTTTTATGACGCCACGCAGGTCGCGATAGTGCCGATGGGGTTTTGTTTTCCGGGGGCGGGAAAAGGCGGGGATTTACCACCAAGGCGAGAATGTGAACTGGCGTGGCGGCAAAAACTTCTGGCGCAACTTCCCGATATTGGGCTGACGATTGTAATCGGGAAATACGCGCTTGATTGGCATTTGCCGGCAAGCGCGAAAACCAGCGTAACAGAAGTGGTGAAAAACTGGCGGGCGCATTGGCCGCTGGTTTTGCCGATTCCGCATCCAAGCCCGCGCAACAATCGTTGGCTCAAGAGTAATCCGTGGTTTGAAATTGACGTGGTGCCAAAACTACAGGAACGGGTGCGGCAGATCGTTGAATAGTGATTTTTCGCGAGTTGGGTCGGCGGGTGACAATTGGGCGTTGGGAGTGTTAATCTGACGTATGTTATCGCAAATTATAGGTTTTCCACTGGCGCATTGGCGCGGGCAAATTGCCCTGCTTCCGACAATTCTGTTTACCCTTGTCGGGGTGCGGTTGTTGATCAGCGCGGTTGGAGGAATCGGGTTTTTCACACTGGATGCGGGCATTTTCTGTTGGCAAGCGGTGGGAAGCCTGCGCGCGGCGGCGAGGTATCAACGCGATACGCCGGATTTGATGATCTCGCTGGCGACCTATGCGGGAGTTGTCATTTGTATCCCGCTTTTGCTTTGGCCCCAGCTTGACCGGGTGGCGCAAGAGAAGCTGTCAGGGGTGATAGAACCGGAGGCTGCGTCAAGCGGGGTCATTTTAGTGCCGACCTATGTGGTGCTGTCGGGACCGATTGATTTTGTGATGTTTGATGCGCTTGAGGCGGCGCTTGCCAAACATCCGCAAATCCGGCGGGTGGTTTTTAACAGCGAGGGCGGGCGGGTCTTTGCGGCCCGAAGTATCGCGAGGATTATCCGCGAAAACGGGCTTGATACCCATGTTGATGGCATATGTGCGTCGGCCTGCACGGTGGCGTTTATCGCCGGTGGCGCGCGCAGCATGGCGGCAAATGCGCGCCTCGGGTTTCACCGCTATGGCGACGATGGGCCGGGCGGGATTATCAATACCGAAGTGGAGGAGACCAAAGACCGTTCGGTGTTTCTGGCAACCGGCGTCAGTGCGGATTTTGCCGGCAAGATGTATCAGGCCGCCCCGCAGGATATGTGGTTTCCCGAACCGGGCGTGTTGCGGGACGCCGGTGTTTTGACCCGCTAAAGTGCCGGTTAATCGGACGGGGCCGTTGTCACCATCGCGTCGCGTTGTGAAAACGCGGCAAACCAATCATCAAGCGCATCGTTGCCTTTGCGCCACCCGCGCGCGTCGTGGCGGAAATCGAGATAGCCCAGAGCGCAGCCCACGGCGACATGTGACATATCAAGCGGACCGGCGAGGTGCGACATCCAGCGATCATTCACCGCCTTTACCGCGCGCGAAACCTTGCCCCATTGGGCATCGGTCCAATCTGTCGATACCATCGCGGGGGCGCGCAGGCGGTTTTCATAGGTGATAAGCACGGCGGCATCCATGATGCTATCGGCGGTGGCCTCAAGGGTGAGGACCTCCCAGAGGCGGGCCTCGGGGTAGAGATTGGCGTTGGCGCGGGCATCAAGATAGCGGGTGATCACGCGGCTGTCGTAAATCGCAGGGCCATCTTCGCGGATCAGCGACGGGATTTTGCCGCTTGGGTTGGCGGCGATGGCGTCAGAGTGGGAATTGGTCGGCGCGGTTTTGATATCGATGATTTCAACGTCACCCGTTTGGCCGGTTTCATGGAGAAGAACGTGAACCTTGCGCACGAAGGGCGAGGCACCTGCGGAAATCAGTTTCATCGGAATGGCCTTTCGGTTGTGTGGTGACAGTTTATGCCCATGGCCCGTTGCTGTCTATGATTTGACATCGGATGATTTCGCCACAGGCGGGGTGCGCATCATTGCCGACAACAGCCGTGGGTCATTACCAAAGCCATAGGCGTTGATGTGATCGGCGGCAGAGTTGCGGACCGTGTCGGGTTTGTTCTGGTTGAGTTTCCAAGTGCCTTCAACGGTGTCGATCTGCATTTTGAATGGTGAAATCATCCGCATCATTTTTTCCAGGGCCCGGGGGTCGACTTTGCCGCTTAACCAAGGGGGTTTGGGGGCGAGGCGGTCTTCGAAAAGGGCGGATTGGCGGTCGAGCAGATCAAGCAAGGATTCGGCGGGTTGGGCGGTGAGCGTGCCGGTAAGATGAACGGCGACATAGTTCCATGTGGGGACCTGGTTTTCGGTGCCATACCAATCGGGAGAAACATAGCTATGCGGGCCGGAAATCGCGAGTTTGGCCGGGATAGTGTCTAATTCAGGGTCTTTGCAGGCGCGGGCGATCGGGTTGGAACGCACCAGATGGAATTCGGCGGATTTGCCATCCTCGCAGAGTAGGAACGGGATATGCGAAAGTAGGGGCGCACCGTTGTGGGCAATGGCCAACATGCCAAAGCCGAGTTCACGTGCGAAGGCGATATTTTCGGCGTTTGTGGCGTGTTTGTAGATCGGGTTGGGGTGCATATGGGGCGTCCTTTTGTCGTTGAAAACAGGGTTGCAAGGTTTCATTGGATTTGGCAAGGTCGCGCTGTTCTCAGGGCGGGGTGAAATTCCCCACCGGCGGTATATGGGGAAGGCCCATAAGTCCGCGAGCGGCTTGATTTGTGATGTATCCACCCGGAAAAAACGGGGCCAAGCATCCGGTGTCCACGTCCCAAAACCGACAAGGTTTTGGATAAGAGGTGGAACCAAACAAAACAAGTGTCAGCAGATCTGGTGAGAGGCCAGAACCGACGGTTAAAGTCCGGATGGAAGAGGACGTGCAAAAGGGGGGGTTGGCCGTGTGCCATGCCTGTCGGTTGTTCGTATTCGCCTTGGGTGACGTGTCTGTAAACCAAAGGAGAATACTGTGACACACACCCGATATGCCTTTATACGTGCGCGTTGGCATTGCGATATTGTAACCCGAGCGCTGGACGGGTTTTTGGAGACTGTTCCAGCGGAATATGTTGATGTGTATGATGTGCCTGGGGCGTTTGAAATACCGCTTCTGGCGCGGGATCTGGCGATGACTGGCCGATATGGTGCGGTGGTTGCTGCGGCATTGGTGGTTGATGGCGGGATCTACCGGCATGATTTTGTTGCCAGTGCGGTGGTTGACGGGTTGATGCGCGCGGGGATGGACAGCGGCGTGCCGGTGTTGTCGGTGTCTTTGACGCCGCATCAGTATCAGGACACCGCGCATCACAACGCGATTTATAGCGCGCATTTTGTCGAGAAGGGCCGCGAGGCGGCGCGGGCGGCGGTGGAGATTGTAGCGGTGCGAGGGTTGATCCAAAAGAGCGCCTAGCGGCGCGCAGGTTTGGTGGGGCGGACTGGCGTCCGCCCTGTTGCCTGCCGGCGGCGAGTATTTAGGGGGGAGTATCCGAAACTCTGTGTATGGGGTTTAGCCCATGCGGTTTTCACGGGTCATCTGTTGAACCGTTCGGGATATAGAATAGCGAACTGATTGCGGGCGGCAACCCATTCTCTGACGCATCTTCCAGTCTTTTCAAAC
>JAUZRV010000221.1 GCA_030950105.1 Rhodobacterales bacterium
GGAGTCTGATGAATAATTCGGGCTAGGTCCTATAGAAAGTATAGCCTCTGCCAGAGGATTCTTATTCAGGGGCGTTCAGGATGGCACAGACACAAATAATAAAGATTGACGGCATGGATTGCCCGAGCTGCACCAGCAAAATCGAGGGTGTGGTTTGCAAGTTGCCCGGCGTGGAAAACGTAAGCCTGAATTATACCAATCAAAAAATGAAATTTGAAATCGGGAACGGTGGCGATGCCAAGGCGGTGATACGGGCCGTTGAAAAACTCGGGTATAAGACCTCGCAACCTTCGGCGAAAACCCCCGACATCAAATCGGTGTGGTGGCAAACCGGAAAAGGCCGGTTGGTGATATTTTCGGGTATTTTGCTTGCTGTTGCCGGGGCATTGTCCGTGTTTCTGCCAGAATATGCCGGCTACGGTTTTGCGTTGGCCGCGCTTGTGGCGCTATATCCTTTGGCGCGCAAAGCGGTTCTTAGTGGCATCGCGGGGCAACCATTTACCATTGAAACGCTGGTCACAATCGCGGTTATCGGTGCGATTGTAATTGATGAAGCCGCCGAAGCCGCGGTTGTCGTGTTCCTGTTTCTGATCGGTGAATTGTTGGAAATGATCGCAGCCGCCAAAGCGCGCCGTTCGGTGCAGGCGCTGGCCGATCTGGTGCCAAAATCGGCGTTTCTGGTTGTGGGAACCGGAACCAAAGAGGTCATGGCGGATACGCTTGCGGTGGGGGATGTGATCGAGGTGCGGCCCGGCGGGCGGGTGCCTGCCGACGGGATGATTTCGGAGGGGCAAACCTCGATTGACGAGGCCGCCGTGACGGGTGAATCGATGCCAAAGCGTAAAACCGTCGGTGATACTGTGTATGCCGGATCAATTAATGCCGAAGGGATGATCCGTGTGACCGTCGAAAAAGGCGCGCAGGATAACATGATTGCGCGTATTCTGGAGATGGTCGAAAACGCAGAAGCCAACAAGGCGCCAACCGCACGGTTTATTGATAACTTCAGCAAATATTATACGCCGGGGGTGATCGTTGTCGCCGCGTTGATTGCGATTATTCCCCCGCTTCTTATGGGGGCAGAGTGGGATTTGTGGATTTACAAAGGCTTGGCAATATTGTTGATCGGCTGCCCTTGTGCGCTTGTTCTGTCAACGCCTGCGGCGATTACGTCGGGGATATCGGCAGGGGCAAAACATGGTTTGTTGATGAAAGGCGGTGCGGTGCTTGAGGCCATTGGGCGGGTCACAGTGATTGCCTTTGACAAGACCGGAACCTTGACCCAGGGCACGCCGAAAGTCACCGATATAAAACTGTTTTCGGGCGATGAAAAAACCATGCTGATGCTTGCCGGTTCGGTCGAGGCCGGATCATCGCACCCGTTGGCGGTCGCAATTGTCGACGCTGCTAAAACCCGCGGAACTGTGTTTGAAAAGGTGACAAATGCCGAAGCCTTAAGCGGACGTGGCGTGCGGGCCGATGTTGGCGGCAGGGTTGTCACGGTTGCATCGCCAAATTATGGCCGCGAGATTTCCAAGTTTTCCGCCGCGCAAAATACCACCATTGAAACCCTGGAAGCGGAGGGGAAAACGGTTGCGGCGGTTATCGTTGATACCGTGTTGTTGGGCGTGTTTGCCCTGCGCGAGGACGCAAAACCGGCGATGCAGGAACTTGCGGATATTGGCGTTTCTGCTGTCATGCTTACCGGCGATAATCAACGCACCGGCGCAGCACTTGGGGCGCAATTGGGGATCGAAGTCAAGGCTGAGCTGCTGCCCCAACACAAGCTCGACGAAATCACAGCTCTCAAGGCGCGTGGGACCGTTGCGATGGTTGGGGACGGTATCAATGATGCGCCCGCTTTGGCCAGTGCCGATGTGGGTATTGCGATGGGGGGCGGCACCGATGTGGCGCTTGAAACTGCGGATGCTGCATTGCTGCATGAACGGGTTGGGGATGTGCCGGAATTGATCAAACTGTCACGCGCAACAATGGCGAATATCCATCAGAATATCACCCTCGCTCTGGGGTTAAAGGCGGTGTTTCTGGTCACAACAATCATGGGGGTGACGTCGCTTTGGATGGCGATTATGGCCGATACCGGCGCAACCGTTCTGGTAACAATTAACGCGCTGCGCCTTTTGCGGTATAAATTCGCAAAAACAGGAAGCTAGCGAGAACCCGATGTTATCTATCGGAACAATGTCGCGCAAAACCGGAACCAATGTTCAAACAATCCGGTATTACGAACAAATCGGCCTGTTGCCGGAACCGAACGTTCGCAAGGGGGGCAGCGGCGATATCACGAGGCGGATATTGACCGGCTTGCGTTTATTCGCCACGCACGGCAAATGGGGTTCCCGTTGCAGGATATTCGGGAATTGCTGGTTATGGCCGACGATCCGCAGCAATCATGCAAAGAGGTCGATACAATCGCGCGCCGCCAACTGATTGAAGTTGAACAACGCCTGATAAATCTTAATGCGCTTCGCAAAGAGCTTAAGCGGATGATTGTGGATTGCAGCGGCGGGTGCGTTGCGGAATGTCGGATTTTGGGGGTTCTGGGTGATCACTCCGAATGTTTACCGGAACAACACAATATTGGTAAAATCAGGCCTTGACCCTACAGCCACTATAGCAATTAGAAACGGTGCAGGGGCTTCCAATACGTAAAGGGAGGGTGCTTTTGCCGGTTGTCAAATTTCTTGAACGCTTTGTGCGTATTGCAGGGTATATTGTCGCCTGGGCCACGGTTCTGCCGATCGCTTTTTTCAGTCTTCTCCAGATGCTGGACCGGAAACTAAAGCTGGGCGTGTCTGCTGTCCTTCCTGATATATCGACGGCGCTGTTGTTTATCATGATTATGATGCTGTTCGGGTTTACCTATCTGCGCGATGGCCATGTTCGGGTGGATGTATTGCGGCGTAATTGGTCAAACCGGACCTTGGCCATTATTGAAATCACCGGAGTGGTCCTGATATTGCTGCCGCTTTGCGCGATACTGGCGATATTTGGCTGGGACGGGTTGATGCGAACCACCCATTTCGCGGAAACCGATGTCTGGGCGATGCGCATTGCCGCCGTTATCGGGCCGGTTCTTTTGGGCATCGCAGGCATAACCACCACGTTGCGCAATATCGCGTTTTTACGTGGCAAAAACCAAACTCACGCCCCCCTAGACAAACAAGGCATAGACCAAAATGGTTGAATTTATGACCGTCGCAATGCTGTTGATCATGGCGATTGGCGTGTTTTCCGGATTTCCGGTGGCGTTGGTCCTTGCGGGAACGGGATTTGTCGGGTTCGGCGCGGCATTGGCGATGGATCTAACCGAATTTCGCAACCTCGGTTTATTCTATTTGCGGGTGCGTGGCACGCTCACCAATGAAGGTGTGCAGTGTACCAGCGTTCCACTATTGATCCTTTTGGGGATGGTCTTGAATGGCAGCGGCATTGCCGGCACGATTTTTCAAACTTTGGGCCGCTTGTTGAAACATGTCCCCGGACGATTTGCGATTGCGACGCTTTTGATTGGCCTGATACTTGCCCCGGCTGCGGGGGTGATCGGGGCGTCGGTGGTGACGGTGGCGCTGGTTGCGTATCGGCCAATGCTCGACGCCGGATATGCGCCTAGCAAAGCAGGGGCGGCGGTAGCTGCTTCGGGGGCTATTGGTGTGGTTTTCCCCCCGGCAATCCTGTTGTTTTTCGTGTCGAACCTGTTTCATCTGAGAATTGGGTTGATGTATGTGGCGATGGTGGTGCCGGTTCTTTTGCTGGTTGCGATGTTTGCGGTTTATTTTGGTGTGACCCTGCGGAAAAACCGCCAGCCGGAGGTTCAAACAAGCGACACCGATGAAGGCGGGATTTTCGCGATGATCGCGGCGCTTGGGGTCATCATCGCAATCCCGTGGAGCATCGTAACCGGTCTTGCCACCCTGTCAGAGGCCGCTGGTTTCGGGGTGTTTGCGGCGCTGCTGCTTACGGGTATTCAGGGCCAATTGTCGTGGTCCATGCTCAACAAAGCGATTGTTCAAACCGGGACCTATACTGCAATGGTGTTTTTTATCGTTGTTGGCGCTGCGGTTTTCTCGCTGAGTTTCCATTTGATCGGCGGGCCTACGGTTCTTTTCGACTGGCTGACCGGCTTTGATCTAACGCGCTGGGAAATGGAGCTATTGTCGAGTCTGGTGTTTGAGGCTTGTCGGTCATGCGGCGATCTGGTCGGGGTTTGTGGTTTCAATTCCGTCTTTGAATATGACGCCTGTGATGACTTTGGCGAGATAGTCAAAGCCGCGTAGCTTCCTCC
>JAUZRV010000222.1 GCA_030950105.1 Rhodobacterales bacterium
GGCGATATTCCAATACATCAACGGGTTCTACAATCCACGGCGGCGGC
Source organism: Rhodobacterales bacterium (assembly GCA_030950105.1). GTDB lineage: Bacteria > Pseudomonadota > Alphaproteobacteria > Rhodobacterales > Rhodobacteraceae > JAUZRV01. Next base: position 48 of record JAUZRV010000222.1, read on the forward strand.
ATTCATCGCTGGGCGGTAAAAGCCCCTTGGCTTTCGAACGAAAGGCCGCTTAAATGAGTTGAGAGACCGGAACGTAATCGCGACAAGACCAAAATCACCAACCAGGGCGATTGAACTCGTACAGGATAACCGCGCAAAGGCAGTCGAGATCATCGCGGCAGAACGATAATCCCACTTTCTCTGAATCACCCTGATCCAAGGCACCGCGCGTTTTTCGGGCCCCTTGGATAAACCATGCAGGAAGCAACTGATCTACAGTTGAAGAAAACGAAGGAAATAGCATCAAAAGCGTCAACTTTGGCACTATATCGCGCTTTCTGACGTTATTTATTCACATCGACAACAACCCGTCCCCGCACTTGTCCCTTGAGAATATCACGCCCGAGCGCCGGCAAATCGCCCAGAGTGGCCGGAACAATCATTGCCTCAAGCCGATCCATCGGCAGATCACGCGCGATGCGTTCCCAAGCGCGCAACCGGTTGTCATAGGGCTGCATCACGCTATCAATCCCCAAAAGGTTCACCCCGCGCAGCAAAAACGGAATGACTGTCGCCGGCAGACCGGCCCCCCCGGCAAGACCGACCGAGGCCACCGAAGCCCCGTATTTCATCTGCCCCAGAATCCGCGCCAACATCGCGCCGCCAACCGCATCAATACATCCCGCCCAGCTTTCGGCCTCTAATGGCCGTTTCACGGTTTCATTGATGTCTTCGCGGGCAACGATCTGGGTCGCACCCAGTGATTTAAGGTACTCTGCCGCCTCTGGGCGCCCGGTCACCGCCGCCACCTCATACCCAAGATTGGCCAAGATCGCCGTTGCCACCGACCCGACACCGCCCGCCGCACCGGTCACCAAAACCGGCCCGTGGTCCTTGGCAAGCCCGTGATCTTCCAGCGCCATAACCGCCAGCATCGCGGTGAATCCTGCGGTACCCACGGCCATCGCCGCGCGTGTATCCAAACCATCGGGCAAGGGCACCAACCAATCGGCCCGCACCCGCGCCTTTTGCGCATATCCGCCCCAATGGGCCTCGCCTACGCGCCATCCGGTTAGAACAACCTTGTCCCCCGCCCGATAACGATCATCGCTTGAACTTTCGACGGTTCCGGCAAAATCAATGCCCGGAATATGCGGATAATTGCGCACCAATCCGCCACCCGGCCCAATGCATAACCCGTCTTTGTAATTGACCGTGGAATAGTCAACCGCCACCGTCACCTCGGCCTCTGGCAAATCCGCAAGGGTGATTTTCTGCACCTCGGCGTCGGTTTTACCCTCGTCATCCTTGTTTACAATCAATGCGTTAAACGACATCTCTATTTCTCCCCATAGCCTTTGGGAACCGCCATAACCGGCAGACCCTTGGCACGTTTTTGCAACGAGCGACCAATAACCACACGGCTGATTTCGGTGGTGCCATCAACGATCCGCAACATTTGCGCCAATCTCGATAGCCGATCCATACCATATTGTTTCAACAGACCGCTGCCCCCCAATACCTGCGTGCACGTATTGGCCGCAGCCAGCGCGGCATCAGGCACAAACCGTTTGGCATGGGCGGCCATAACCGGCCCTTCCGGCGTGCCAAGCGCATTTGCCGCCGCGCGATACAACAACCGCGACGCCTCGAGATTGGTCGACACATCGCCAAGCATCCACTGGATGCCGTCAAGATCAAGGTTTTTCCCGTCAAACATCTTGCGGCTCTGCGCATAGGCAAGCGCGGTATCAAGCGCCGCTTCCATCAACCCGCAACATCCCGATGCAATGGAAACCCGCGCAATATCAATCGCCATCAATGCGCCTTGCAGGCCCTCGCCCACCGGCAAAATAATATTGTCTTCACTGACCACAACATTATCGAAATACATCTCGGCCAAAGGCAGGAATTCGTAACTTGCGGTATCATAGGCCTCGCCAAAGCTTACCCCTTTGGCATCTGCCGGAATCGCGATCATCGCCATATCCTTGTGGCCCGGCGCATCGGTGGTTTTGACCACGGTAAAATAAACATCCGCCTCGCCCGCCAATGAAACCCACGCCTTGGCCCCGTTTATGGTCCATGTGCCGTCGTCATTGATCTGCGCGCGGGTATACATATTGGTCGCATCCGACCCCGATTGCGGTTCGGTCAACGCAAAGTTGGCGAGTTTATGCCCCGATGTCAGATCCTTTGCCCAGGCGTTCTTAAACGCTTCGGTGCCAAACCCACAGGCCGCAAACGCGCAAATATTATGCATCGAAAGCGTGAACGCATAGGCCCCGTCGCCCTTGCCCAATTCCTCGTAAACCCGGATGCCTTCGCCCAATGGCAGGCCCTGCCCGCCCCATTCTTCGGGCGCATAAAGCCCCAGTAATCCCTCGGCTCCGGCGATGGTCGATGCGGTGCGTGGCCATTTGGCGTCCTTGTTCCACTGGTCCACATTCGGTTTGATCACGTCTTCGCAATGTTGGCGTGCAACACCAAGAATTTTGTCTATTTTCGTTCCCATCAATGCATCCTCCGGCAATTCGACTCAGGGGTTTTAATTGTCTTACAATTGGATACGTCTTGCCACACCTTTAAATGTCTGACAAATGATTTCTATGAAAACCGAACTTGAAACCAGCCGCGAACTGTCCGGCCAAATCGCCGACGCGATCCGTGATGCCATTGTCGACGGCTCGCTTCTTGTTGATCAGCGCCTGCCAAGCGAGGCCGAGCTTTCCGATAAATTCAACGTATCGCGCCCGACTGTGCGCGAGGCCCTCAAACGTTTGGCCGCCCAAAACCTGATCCGCACGCAACGCGGTGCCACGGGTGGTGCTTTCGTCAACCGGCTGTCGTTTGAACAGGCCTATGGCCAGCAAATCACCACTTCAACCCTGTTGCTATCAATGAATACTGTGTCTTTTGATGTCGCCTGCGAGGCCCGTTATGCGATGGAGCGCGCCTGTGCCCCGCTGTCTGCCGCGCGCCGCACCCCCGACCATCTGGCCACCATGCGCGCCGAAATCCATCGCCAATCACAACCCGGCCTGACCGACGAGGCCTTTTGTGCTTCGGATGTCGCCTTTCACCGCGCCCTCGTGGATGGTGCCGGAAATCCGGTGCTTTCCTATCAACTCGCCGGTGCGGTCGAGGCCATGCAACCGTTGATGAACATGATCACATTTACCGCGCGTTCACGTGAACAAATCGTAACGCTGCACACCCGAATCGCCGACGCAATTGAAAATGGCCAATCCGCCGACGCCGACGCCGCCCTGATCGAGCTGACCAATTATACCCTCGATCTTGGTAAAAACGTCATGTCACGCCACCAAAAACCTGCTCCTTCCCAATAATTGTCCCAATGAGGCACCCAATAATAAACCCCTGATAACTGCGGGCATTGGCACATTCCCGCCGGTGGGTCTTGCACTTCGCCTAAATAGTTATAAATATATAACCACTGAAACGAATAACCAATGGTGCCCTATGACATTCCCCAAACCTTTCCTCGTCACGGCTGCGATCCTGATTGGTGTCGCCGCCCCCCTTCATGCCGCAGAAACCATGACCAAAAGCGAAATCACTTCGGCGCTTATCGGCAAAACCCTCTCGACCTCGCGCAAAGGCATGCCGGTGCGCCTGACCTACAACACCGACGGCAGCGTCGCGATGAAAGCGATGATTATCTCGGCCAAAGGCACTTGGCGCTATAACGGTGACGGTTTGTGCATGAACATGACAAGCGGCCCGCGCAAAGGCGAAACCTGCGTCACCTTCACCGACCTTGGCAACGGGCGCTATCTCAACTCCCAAGGCATGACCCTGACCCTCAAAAACTAGCGCCTGTAAACGACCGGCAAATCCCCACTCACGTAGATTTTGCCCCCCCCCCTAAAGCCCTTTGCGCCTTTGCCCGCCCCTGCAAAACAGCAAAAGGCTTTAGGGTCTGGATTCCCCTAAAATACCGCAAAATACTGCAAAAAACCCGCGAAAAGTCGTGTTTTCCTTACCTTTGCATTGGCAAAGGTCATGTTTACCTGACTTGAGAGCGAAACAAATCCAGCGCACTGTTAACACATATTTTATCAGGAGCTGCCAAATGACATTTCTTCCTCCCCGCCTTACAATCGCTCTTTTTGCCGGTCTTTTCCTCGCTTTGTCTGTTGTATTTTCAACTTCAATTTTCCCGACACTATGAGCTGCTCAAATCGCGATCCATCGCTTGTGAACCCGAATAAAATTGCCAAATGCGACAAATCTTGCCGCCAAAGCGGTGCAAACACCGGTGATTTGCCCCCCTGTCAAGCGCAGCAAAATACCTTGCTTGACGAGGCTTCAAACGATTTTTATCTCAGTAATCGCAACGGCCCGCAGTTTTACCCCTTCAAATCCACCTCGTGAGGCCCTATATCTAACGTGTCCCTCGGGACTATGGATATAAACGCGCATGTAATACACGGATCGGACCCGGGGGCGGTACCCGGCGACTCCACCAACCAACCATGCGGTTCGGGCCTTCATTTGAGGCGCCTAACCGTGGATTTTGGGGTCGAAATAGGATCGACGAACGTCTAAAGATGTTAGCTTTATCTCGGTGAGATACCACCGTTATCGGTTCACTTAAGCTAGTTGCAAATGACAACAAAGCTCCGATGGCTCTGGCAGCGTAAGCTGTTCGAGAAATCGAAACCTTAAGTCCTTACGCCTAGCAGCGTCTGGCGGGGTCCGCAGGTACCTGGCAACAGAAACCTGCACCTTCCCCCCGCTATCCCTGTGTCTGTATTTCAACTAACCACATTCAACTAACCACAATGGGTAAACGACAGCGGAAGCGCGTTAAGCGTCTGCGTTACGCAGACATTTTTCCGAATAAACAAAGGTTCCAAACGGGATAAACGACGCGATCATGCCCACACCGGTTTTCTTGATGTTGATCCGCCCCAAGGCCAGATGCGCCCATAGCGTAACCACAAAAATCAAAAACAGAGTGCCATGGGCGGCCCCGACGATCGAAACCGCCTTTGGCATCTCCAGAAGGTATTTGAACGGCATGGCGATAAAAAGAAGCGTTATCAAAGAGCTGCCCTCAAAAAGCGCCGCAATTTTCAACCACTTCAACCGATTGACTGTCGTATTGGTATTCATTTTTTCATCCATTTCACAAAGCGCCCGCAATGGCCGCAATATTTTCAATGCCCCTACCAACATTCTTTCAGAGAAAGAATGCGACATGCTGGTATGCGTGCCCTCCCGAAATCTGCCAAATTATGGCCTTCCCCTTCCGTCAGAAAGTCGTATTATCCGCACAAGCAATTGATCAAAGGAAGTGCAGATGAGCGACACCATCAACTATGGTAATCTGATGCACCGTGCCATGCGCTCGCTTATTCAGGAAGTGCTTGAGGGCGTGCAGGAAAACGGTCTGCCCGGTGAGCATCATTTTTTCATCACTTTTGACACCAAACATCCCGATGCAAAATTGGCGGATTGGCTCAAGGAACGTTACCCTGACGAGATGACGGTGGTGATGCAACACTGGTTTGATGATCTCGAAGTCACCGATATCGGCTTTAGCATTACCCTCAATTTCGGCGACCAACCTGTATCGCTTTATGTGCCTTACGACGCGATCAAAACCTTTGTTGATCCCTCGGTTGAATTTGGCCTGCGCTTTGAAACCCAGGACGACGATGATGCCGATGACACCCCGGATGAAGACAACACCGACAACACGGATGACGACCAAGATACGTCCGCCGACGATGGTGAAAACCACAAAGATGCCGACGTTGTCAGCCTTGACAGCTTTCGCAAATAGTCGCGCCAAAGTTTAGCTTGGCAATTGCCTGTTCATGAATTGCGGGTTAAACTGCATACATCTGCATACATCTGCATACAATCAGGATTTCACCATGACCGAGACACGCCCCGAAACCAGAACAGAATCCGACAGCTTTGGCCCCCTTGAGGTCCCCGCCAACAAATATTGGGGCGCGCAAACCCAACGGTCCCTGATCAATTTCCCCATTGGCTGGGAAAAGCAACCCGTCGCCATCGTGCGCGCCCTTGGCGTGATCAAAAAGGCCTGTGCACAGGCCAATATGACTCTTGGCAATCTTGATGCCACCCGTGGTGATGCCATAGTCGAGGCCGCAGGCGAAGTGATCGCCGGCACATTGGATGATAATTTCCCGCTGGTTGTCTGGCAAACCGGATCGGGCACCCAATCCAACATGAACGCCAACGAAGTGATCGCCAACCGCGCCATTGAAATCCTTGGCGGCACCATCGGCACCAAAGATCCGGTGCATCCCAATGACCACTGCAACATGGGGCAATCGTCCAACGACACCTTCCCCACCGCCATGCATATTTCCACCGCCATGATGGCGCGCGACACCCTGCTGCCCGGTCTGGCGAAATTGCACGCCGCGTTGCAGGCCAAAGTCGACGCCTTTGACGGCATTATCAAAATTGGCCGCACCCACACCCAGGACGCCACCCCTCTCACCCTTAGTCAGGAATTTTCCGGCTATACCCATCAAGTTGCCATGGGCATCCGCCGCGTCAACGACGCCTTGGGCCGGATTTACGAACTTGCCCAAGGTGGCACGGCCGTGGGCACCGGTCTTAACACCCAAAAGGGTTGGGATGTGATGGTTGCCGCCAATATGGCCGAAATCACCGGCCTGCCGTTTATCACCGCCCCCAATAAATTCGAGGCACTGGCCGCGCATGACGCCATGGTCGAAATTTCCGGCGCTCTCAAAACCGTGTCCGCGTCGCTGTTCAAAATTGCCAATGACATCCGTTTGCTTGGCTCCGGCCCGCGCTGTGGTCTTGGCGAATTGATCCTGCCCGAAAACGAACCGGGGTCATCCATCATGCCCGGCAAGGTCAACCCGACCCAATGCGAGGCCCTTACACAGGTCTGCATACAGGTCATGGGCAATGACGCCGCCGTGGGTTTTGCGGGGTCCCAAGGGCATTTCGAACTCAACGTTTACAAACCGATGATGGCCTATAACGTATTGCAATCCATGCAACTTTTGGGGGATGCCGCCAGCGCATTTACCGATAATCTTGTTGATGGGCTTGATGCCGACCGCACGCGGATTGACAAATTGATGCATGAATCCCTGATGCTGGTGACGGCGCTTGCCCCGACCATCGGTTATGACAATGCCACTAAAGTCGCCAAAACCGCGCATAAAAACGGCACCACATTGAAGCACGAGGCCATCGCCCTCGGATTTGTTGACGAGGAAACATTTGACCGCGTGGTGCGCCCTGAAAACATGATTGGCCCGAAATAGTGGGCAAGCCGGTCAACTTCAATCGTTTCAGGAAAGACAAGGCGCGGGCCGAAAAGACCACCCGCGCCGATAGAAATTCGCTCAAATTTGGCCGCACAAAGCCACAAAAAGAGCTGGAGAAATCCAAAGCCGCCAAGGCCAAGCGCGATCTTGATGGCCACCAACGCGATCCGTGAGTGATCGCCCGATCAAACGCTCTCTCACCCTCAAGGGCCACCGCACCAGCGTCTCTTTGGAGGATGAGTTTTGGCGCGCCTTTCGCGACATTGCCGATATAAAATCAATGCCTATCAACGCCTTGGCCGCCGAAATTGATGCAGAGCGCGACCTCGATACCGGCCTTGCCTCGGCCATAAGGATTTACATTTTGCGATATTATCGCAATTAACGCGGTGTGACGGTCAACCAGATCCCGTCTTTTGAACGCACCGTGAGATGCGCCACCGGCACCGCTGGCCGCTCGGCAACCAGATCAAACCGGAACGCCCGCACCAGCATCGCCAAAATCAACGGCCCCTCTATCATCGCAAATCCCGATCCCGGGCACACCCGCGACCCCGCCGAAAACGGGATATAGGCCGCGCGCATCGACGCCTTGCCTGCTTTGGTTTGAAACCGCTCCGGGTCAAATTCATCGGGCCGGTCCCACAACCGCTCGTGACGGTGCAGATGCCACGGACTTAGCACAATTTGCGATCCTTTGGGCACGTCGCGATCCCGAAACCGTTCTGGACAGGTATTTTCGCGCACCATCATCGGCACCGGCGGATAAAGCCGCATCGCCTCTCGAAACACATCGCGCGTGAACGTCAGCTTTGAAACACTTGAAAAGTATGGTTTTTCCGGATCAATATATTCAGTCGCCTCCTGCGCCACGCGACTTTGCGACTCTGGATACATTGCTAACAAATACAGCGCCCAGCCAAGAGCCGACGCGCTGGTTTCATGGCCCGCAAGAAAGAAAATCGCCACCTGATCGACCATTTCCTGCGTATCAAAACACTTGCCGGTTTCAGGGTCCGGCGTGGTCATAATCTTGGTCGCCAAATCATCCGGCGCGGTCCCCGCCGCAATCGCCGCAGCGCGTTCCTTGGTAAGCTGGGTAATCAACGCGCGAATGGCCGCCGCCGAATCTTTGGTCTCGCGCTTGCGAAACCTCGGCATCCATTTGGGCATCGGTAAAAACGCCGCGAGGTTCAAAATCGGCTGGGTGCGTTGATAATCCTTGAACGTCGAAAAAACCGCCCCCGCCACCTCGTGATCAATCGGAATGGAAAACAGCGTGCGAAAAATCACATCTGCCGCAACATGGCTCGTCACCCCTTCCATTTCCACGGGGCCGGACCCGATTTGCCCCTGCACCCGCGCCACCGACGCCACCGCCGCATCCCACATCGCCGGATAGACCTCTCGCAACCGCCCGCCTTCAAAAGCCGGATCAATAATGCGCCGTTGATGTTTCCAGACCGCGCCATTGGTGACAAAAACGCTTTCCCCCAATAGCGGCGCCAACCCTTCCTTGATCCGGTTGGATTTGGGGAAATCATCGGGCCGTTCTTTCAGGACGGTTTTAATCAATTCCGGTTGATTGATCATGAAAGAGCGGAAAAACGGCGTGCGAAATTCGGCCATCCATGCGTGATACAACCGCGCCGGTTGTGCCGATAATATATCCTCGCGAAACAGTTTGGCATAACGCCATAGCGACACTTTTTTGGGGCGTGGTGTGGGTTTGGGGGGCAGGGTTTTGGGCATTTATCAATTCACCGATGTATATTTTGAAACCGAAACATCGATTCTCGACATCGACGGCACGCGGTCTTTGTAACGCGCGCCCAACGTCATTGGACCCGCGGTTATCTGGAAATAATCATAATCCTTGGGTCGGTCAAAGGCACACATATATTGAAAATGCAGCCGGAAAAACCGCCAACGCAACTCTTTCCACCGCGCCTCGGACAGGGTTTGGGTGAAGGCCGCGGAAAACACCAACGGCCACCGTTTTTCCGTGGTTTCCTGCCCCGAAACCGTCACCGGATCACAGAGCGCAAACGCACAGCCATCGCCCGGCGCCGTCACATCGACCCATGACAGTTCGGTCCGTTGCGACAGATACCGCAAATCGACCCGCAACCGCGTGGCATTGGGCAGAAACGACACCATCGGCACCACCTGCCCCAACGACAAAAATGACAACGCCGGCCCGTTTTCCGGAACCCGCCCGTCGCGTATAAGATCCGCCAGAACCGACACCGCAAGATGGGCGCCCGACGAATGACCCACCACCAAAACTTCGTCTACATCGCTTGCCAGAGCGGCGGCAATCAAATCGGAAAATTCGGCCATCCGCCCCTCAAGCTCGGGCGGATTCGCCCCCTTGAAACGCGCCGAATAGGCATAATCATGCATCAGATAATAGGCGAAGAATTTACCATCCTTTTTGCGAAACCATTCAAGAACCGGTGGCACAACCCCAAGGCCAAGCCACGCCAGCCACGGATGCGCAAATGCCAACACCCGGCCAATCCCGTAGGCAATCATCAGCGCGATCATTAGCTGCGCCAGCAGAAAGAATATCGGGTAAAGTGCGGCAATCACCGGACCTTTGCGCAGGCGCATCAACCGGCGCAATGCACCCGACGTGATATAGATCCACGCCGTGCGCAGCAATTGCAGATAGGTCGCCAACACCCCGTTTTCCATGCTGTCGCGCACAATATCGGACCACACCAACACCTCGAAATCCGCCGTGACCGGCTGCCCGTCAATGCGCGCCTCGACGTGCCAACCATAAGGTCCGGTTTTTTCCGTTTTGGGGCTAAGGTCTATGGAGTAATCGGAAATTTCCGCCTGCATCGCACCTTCGCTTCGATAAAGCTCGCGGTAACGGCGCGGATGAATCGGGTCATAGCCAGGAATATAAAAAACCCGCCGAACCCGTATTTTATGACTTGTTGAATCGTTCATACCAACCTCTTGCCCCAACTCTATCGCAGGTTTCGGGCAAGAGTAAGGCGTCACCACGCCGCTCTATTTGCGCCATATGGCGCTTTACCCACCCCATTAATCCGGTAAAACGCGGCAGGAAAGCAGCCGCCAGAATAAATGGCAACCCCGTAATATAGGCTCCAAAGCCCGATCCACCACGGTCTCCGGCATCCATATGCGCCTCGCCATAAGCCGGAAAACATAGTCGGGAAAAGCCCGCATCAATGTTTCGATGCCAAAGCATACAACGGGTCTATACGGATATTTTGCACCCGTCAGCCCACTCAAAGTCACAACATCGTGGACAGCTAGAAACATCTCGCATATCCATGGGAAATGATATGGAATGAAGAACTTGACGCCACCGGATTGCTTTGCCCTTTGCCGGTTCTCAAGGCCCGTAAACGGCTTTTGTCGATGGAAAACGGCGGTGTATTACGGATGCTTGCCGACGATCCGGCAGCAATAATTGACGTGCCTCACTATTGCGCCGAATCCGGGCATGCGTTGATTGAAACGGCTCAAGAGGACCAGACACAGGTCTATTATATCCAGAAAATA
>JAUZRV010000223.1 GCA_030950105.1 Rhodobacterales bacterium
AAATAGTGTATCGTCGTTCATGGCGGGCTGGATTTTCTGCTGGAGGTGAATGATCTTGTTCAACACCAAAATCATACGACATTTCAACAGCTTGATCTACGCCCGCCAAACGATTTACGCCGCTTCATGAATAATTCGGGCTATGTGGCCAACGTTGCCGCGCTTGCAAACTGGACCTATGCCGCGTTTGCCCAACAAGGCACCACCGCGCTGCATATGATCGGCGCGCCGTTCCAGATCAAGGTCTGGGAGGCCTTGCTGCGCATCCCGTCCGGTCATGTGACCACCTATAGCGAAATCGCCACTTCCGTCGGCACGCCCAAGGCACAGCGCGCCGTGGGCACCGCCGTTGGCCGCAATCCGGTGAGTTGGCTGATCCCGTGTCACCGTGCCTTGCGCAAATCAGGCGGGCTTGGCGGGTATCACTGGGGGTTGCCAATCAAGCGTGCCATGCTCGCCTATGAAGGCGCGCGGGTTGATGCCACACCTGTCGAAACGGCACAAACACCGTAAATCTGGCGGATTGCCGCCGATTTTCCCCGTTATTTATGGTTGGCGCGGGCGATCATTGGCCTATATTATAATAAGTGCCTATTTAACGGCACCCTTATGAGGCTAAAAAAATGACCCGAGCTACAAAAATTGCAAAAAAATCTGCCCTGCTTTTGGCGGGCGTTTCCCTGTTAACCGCCACCGCTTGCACCGATCCGGCACAGATTGATCCGAATGATCCCAACCGGAACGCCAAACAAGGTGCATTGCTGGGGGGGGCGCTAGGGGCCGCCGTTGGCCTGTTGACCAATGACAACAAGGCGCAAGGCGCGTTTCGCGGTGCCCTTGTCGGCGGTGGTGTTGGCGCATTGGTTGGCACGTCTCTTGACCGCCAAGAGGCCGATTTGCGCCGTAATCTTGGCAATGACAACGTGACCATCACCAATACCGGCGACCGTCTTATTGTGACTTTGCCAGAAGATATATTGTTTGCCACCGATAGCGCCGCTGTGCGGCCCAATCTACGCCGCGATCTGGCGGCGGTTGCAACCAACCTGCAATCCTACCCGGATTCCACCATCCAGATCGTTGGCCATACCGACAATACCGGCGGTGCCGCCTATAATCAGGACCTGTCGGCGCGGCGTGCCAATTCTGTGGCCGATGTGTTGATGGAAGCGGGCGTGGCCTTTGGCCGAATTCGCACATTCGGCCGCGGCGAAGATCAACCGATTGCCTCGAACCTCACCCCCGAGGGCCGCAGCCAGAACCGGCGTGTCGAGATCGTGATTTTGCCCAACGCCTGATCTGTGTTTCCCGATCCAAACGGCCTCTGCATGTGCGGGGGCCGTTTTTTCTTGCGCATTGACCAGAGCACCCTAGCCCGAATTATTCATGAAGCGGCGTAAATCGTTTGACGGGCGTAGATCAAGCTGTTGAAATGGCGTATGATTTTGGTGTTGAACAAGATCATTCACCTCCAGCAGAAAATCCAACCCACCATGAATGACGATACGC
>JAUZRV010000224.1 GCA_030950105.1 Rhodobacterales bacterium
AGCGCCGCTATCACCCTGCTCAAACGCATCGCAAAATCACCAACCAGGGCGATTGAACTCGTACAGGATAACCGCGCAAAGGCAGTCGAGATCATCGCGGCAGAACGATAATCCCACTTTCTCTGAATCACCCTGTTCGATTATGCTTGCTATCGACGCCGAGGGCAAAATCGGCCATAGTTCAAACTATTCACTGGTTAAAATCCGATGACAAACTATCAAAGGATGAATCTATGCCCATTTTCAGGGAAATGACTGACGCTAGCGACAGCATCGCTACGATCTACACAATCGCGCCCGGAGATGCATTTTTTGGATCACTGACTACGGATGATAGCGATTGGGTGGCCGTTATCTTGACGGCAGGCACCACCTACACTTTTGGTATGACGGGCGTTGGCGTTCTCGCGGATAGTTTGAGGGATACGGTTTTACGGCTGCAGAACAGTGCTGGCACAGAGATTGCCAGTGATGATGATAGCGGTCCCGGTCTGCTCAGCACGATCACCTATACCGCGACAACCACGGGCACCTACTATGTTGATGCCCGGGGCTATAACGCTAGCGAAGTCGGCGATTACGGGGTTTCGGTTGCATTGGGCAGCACGGCAAGTTTTGGCTCCAGTATGATCGCCGGAATTTTGACCCGGGACGATAGTTCCTGGGCCGCAACATCAGCCACCGAAACCACTGTCACCTGGGGAATCCGCGCATCTGGAACTGCCCAAGACGGGGATGGCAATATAGTGCCTTTTCAAGGGCTGACTGCAGCGCAAATTGCGGCCGTGGTCGAAGTTATGGGGCTTTTTGATGGGGTCAGCGGGCTAACCCTGAACCAAGTGAGTTCAGGCGGCACCACCAACAGTGCGTCGATATTATTTGGCGCTTATACCTCGGCAACCGATGGCACCGGTGCTTATGCCTATTTGCCCACCGGTCCCGGCAGCACTGGAGACGCAAATGTTGCTGGAGATGTTTGGATCAACAATGACTCAATTAATTCCAGCTCACTGGAGGCAGGTACATACAGCTTTTTCGTTCTGATGCACGAGATCGGCCATGCAGTGGGGTTCTCGCATCCCGGCGATTACAACGGGGCAGGATTTAGCTACGCCACTCATGCGCAATTTGTCGAGGATTCACAGCAATACACAGTGATGAGCTATTTTGACGACAGCGAAACGAGCTCAACCGATGTGTTCGGCTATCCCGACACCTTGATGCTCAATGATATTTTGGCGCTGCATCAACTTTACGGGGCTGATCTCACATTTCATTCTGGCAACTCAGTCTATGGGTTCAATTCCAATCTGGGCGGCGTATACGATTTCACTGCCAACACCGATCCTTTGATGTCGATCTGGGACGGGGCAGGGATCGATACGCTTGATCTATCGGGCTTTGCCATGTCCCAACGAATCAACCTCGTCGAGGGCAGCTTTTCCGATGTGGGCGGTTTTCAAGGCAATCTATCCATTGCTTTTGGCGCGGTCATAGAGAATGCCACTGGCGGCAGCGGAAATGATTCGATTGATGGCAATGCCGCTGCCAATGTGCTGCGGGGCGGTTCAGGCAATGACACGCTGGATGGTGCGGCAGGAGCTGATACCCTCTACGGCGGCGCCGGCAATGATCGGCTCTTTGGCCAAAGTGCCTTTGACCTTCTTTCTGGGAATGGTGGGAATAATTTTCTGGCCGGGGGAACCGGGGCGGACACGCTTTACGGTGGATTGGAAAGTGACTCTCTGTTCGGCAACACCGGCGTGGACGAAATCCACGGCGATGATGGCAATGATTCCATCAGCACCGGCAATGGTGACGATATTGCCTATGGCGATGCGGGCGATGATTATCTAATAGGCCGTACCGGGGCGGACACTCTTTACGGCGGTACTGGCAGCGATACGGTGCTCGGCAGCGGGGGTGTTGACCGCCTATTTGGCGAGAATGGCGACGATAGTCTGAGCGGAGGTTCGGACGACGATTATCTAAGTGGCGGCAATGGTGACGACACGCTTTATGGCAATATCGGCAGTGATTCTCTGGCGGGAGGCGATGACATGGATGCGCTTTTTGGAGGCACTGGCGATGATACTCTGCGCGGGGGCAATGGTGACGATACCCTTCAGGGCAACCAAGGCGTTGATGTGCTTGAAGGCGGGGCGGGTAATGATAATTTGCGCGGCGGCACCTTGGCCGATACTTTTATATTTGCAACCGGCCACGATACAGATGCGATCAGCGATTTCGAAGAAACTCAGGACATCTTATTGCTAGCTTCAGGGCTTGTCGGCGGATTATCCGATGAGGCAACGATCATCGCACAATATGGCAGTGTTAGCGGTGGGCTAGTTGTTTTCGATTTTGGCTTTGGAGATATGATCACACTCACCAACTTGAGCACATTGGCTGGGCTTGAGGATAATATTTTGGTGTTCTGAAGTGGGCAGTGATGTGTCTGCCATTCCCAGCGCGCGCCTGTCAAAAAATACGAATTTGGTGGTGAGCCACAATTTCACTCCACTTTTACGCCCGGTTAATCTAGCGGGCGGAAGGAAGGGCGCGATCACCCCCCACTCCCGATCCGTCAGGGCGATTTACTGAAGGTTAGAAAGTTGTTGCAAATTATACGGGTATATGAATCTTTGTTCTGAACGTCAGGCCCGGAGGTTATTATCTTGATTTCAGTTCGATCAGTTTGACGTCAGGTTCCTGATCCGCGCGGCAGGCAAGGCCGTCAACACCCACTTGACGCGTTGCTGGGGTTGGTCCTTTTGTCGATGATCAGCGGCCGCAAAGGCATGCGCGCGGCCTTTCGGTTGGGGCGCGGGCTTTCACGTAA
>JAUZRV010000225.1 GCA_030950105.1 Rhodobacterales bacterium
CGTTGCCGCAGATTGGCCAAAGATTGGGAGAAATCAATCGAGAGTTCAAAGGCATGGATACTCATCGCCCACATTCGAACTCTCACAAGGAGGATCGCAAAGCACTGACATCAATCATAAAGTATTGAATCAGCCTCTTAGGGCGTGTGGTCGTTGGCGGCATACCCGCGTTAGGGGAAAGTGATTCCGCGGAAATTAACGATGCCCGCGCGGCGTGAAATGTCGCCGGATTGGTTTTAAGGATGCTCTGAAAACAGGTGTGTGTGGATGATTCTCTGTGGGCATAAAAGCTGTGATAAACCGTCAAGTCGCCCAGAAAACCGATCAATGCGCGCCACAGCCGGCGAAGCCGCCAAATTTAGGGAATACAACGCCCAAAAAAGCGGAAAACAGGCGTAATTTGCAAGATTGATGTATATGTTCAGGTGAAAGTGATCGGAAATGGATGTAAAACGGTGGAAAAGGCGCGGTTTTTCCTTGGTTTTAGTTCTATTTGATGCTTGTCAAGGGCCGTGATTGCCCATACTAAGCGTTCTTCTACACATCCCTGATCTGGAGTGCCCCATGGCCCGCGTTACCGTTGAAGATTGCGTCGACAAAGTTCCAAACCGGTTTGAACTGGTTATGCTTGCTGCACATCGTGCCCGCGAGATTGCGGCGGGGTCACCGATCACCGTCGAACGTGACAACGACAAAAATCCGGTCGTGTCCTTGCGTGAAATCGCAGAGGAAACCCAGTTGGCCGACGATTTGCGCGAGCGCCTGATCGAGAGCAACCAGACCCAGATTGAAGTTGATGAACCAGAAGAAGACGCCATGGCGCTTTTGATGGGGGCCGAATCCGACAAGCCGGTCGAAGATGATATGTCCGAAGAAAAACTGTTGCGCGCGCTGATGGAGGCGCAGGGGCAGGGTTAAGATCGCAGGACAAACACAACAGGGCCTCCAGGGGGTTTAGAAAGCCGGTGGTGGACCCGAATGGGAAAAGGCAAATAGGCGGATGATCTCGGTTGACGACTTAATCGACTTGGTCCGAAACTATAACCCAAACTGTAACACATCCCTTATTCGCGCCGCCTATAGTTATGGGTTGGCCCATCACGATGGCCAGTTCCGCCATTCGGGCGAGGCGTATTTTAGCCACCCGATAGCAGTTGCCGCAATTCTATCGGAACAGCGGCTTGATGATGCCACCATCGTCACCGCATTGTTGCATGACACCATCGAAGACACCGAGGCTACCTATCACGAGGTGGTTGAACAATTTGGTGTGGAAATTGCCGATCTGGTGAATGGTGTTACCAAACTCACCGGTCTACAGCTTTCGAGCACCGAAACCAAACAGGCGGAAAATTTTCGCAAGCTGTTTATGGCGATGTCCAAAGACATGCGGGTGATTTTGGTGAAATTGGCGGATCGGCTGCATAATATGCGCACGATCAAATCAATGCGCCCCGAAAAACAGGTGCAAAAGGCGCGTGAAACCATGGATATCTATGCGCCGCTGGCCGGTCGTATGGGGATGCAATGGATGCGCGACGAATTGGAGGATCTGGCGTTTCGGGTTCTCAACCCCGAAGGACGCGCCAGCATTATCCGCCGCTTTATCACGCTGCAAAAAGAAACCGGCGATGTGATTCACCGGATTACCGGCGATATGCGGCTTGAATTGGAAAAGGTCGGCATTGAGGCGGATGTTTTGGGGCGCGCGAAAAAACCCTATTCGATCTGGCGCAAAATGGAAGAAAAGGGCCTCGGATTTTCGCGGCTTTCGGATATCTACGGGTTTCGCATTATCACCGGCTCCGAGATGGATTGTTACCGTATTCTGGGCGCGATCCACCAAAGGTGGCGGGCGGTTCCCGGACGGTTCAAGGATTACATAAGTCAGCCGAAAACCAACGGTTACAGGTCGATCCACACCACGGTATCGGGACGCGACGGCAAGCGGGTCGAGGTGCAAATTCGCACCCGCCAGATGCATGATGTGGCCGAAACCGGAGTTGCGGCGCATTGGTCGTATCGCGATGGACACAGAAGCCAGAACCCGTTTGCCGTGGATCCCGCCAAATGGGTGGCCACAGTTAGCGAGCAGTTTGAAAAAGACGGCGATCATGATGAATTCCTTGAGGCGGTCAAACTTGAGATGTTCACCGACAAGGTGTTTTGTTTTACCCCCAAAGGCGCGGTGATCAAATTGCCACGCGGGGCGACGCCGATTGATTTTGCCTATGCGATCCACGGCGGGATTGGCAATTCTTGCGTCGGGGCCAAGGTGGACGGGATGCGGGTGCCGTTGTGGACGCGGATCAAAAACGGGCAATCGGTTGAAATTATCACCGCGCAGGGGCAGGTGCCACAGGCGACGTGGTTGGATATTGCCACCACCGGCAAGGCGAAATCGGCGATCCGGCGCGCACTGCGCGAGGTCGACCGTGACCGGTTTGTGCGGCTGGGCCGCGAATTGGCGCGTTCGGCGTTTGAAAATGTGGGCAAAAAGGCCACCGATAAGGTGCTTGATACCGCCGCGCGCAAATTGCGCCTGCCGGATGCGTATGAATTATTGGCGCGCATGGGGTGTGCCGAATTGACCGCACGACAGGTTGTGCAAGCGGTTTATCCCGATCTTGTCGAGGTCGAAACCGATACTATTGCGGTTGATCGCGCGGTTATCGGCCTGTCGCCGGGCCAAAGTTTTGATCGCGCCTGTTGTTGCCAGCCATTGCCGGGCGAACGCATTGTCGGCATCACCTATCGCGGGCGCGGCGTCGGGGTGCATGCGATTGATTGTGCCGCTTTGACCGATTTCGAGGATCAACCGGAGCGCTGGCTTGATCTGCATTGGCATCCGGGAAAACATCCGGCGGCGTATACTGCGACACTTAACCTTACCATTGGCAATGATGCCGGGGTGTTAGGGCGGATTTGCACATTGATTGGCGAACAAAAGGCCAATATCTCGGACTTGAATTTTGTCGACCGGAAACCGGATTTTTACCGATTTCTGATTGACGTGGAGTTGCGCGATGCCGAGCATCTTCATAGTGTGATGTCTGCACTTGAGGCAGAAAGCGATGTGGCGAGCGTTGAACGTCATCGTGACCCGGAGAGGGCCGAAATTAGAACCGTCACCAAAGCCGGGCTTGGGTGATAAATTTGGGGGGCCGTTTTGGTCTTTAAACGCCGCGATAAACGCCCGATGTGGAAGGTCGTTGCCGATCTTTTGTGGCCCAAGGGCGGCTGGGTGCGGGCGTATCATTATGTGCGCCACCGGATCCGTCGTTTGCCGGACCCGCCGCATAGGATTGCACGCGGTATTTTTGCCGGTGTGTTTATCTCGTTTACGCCGTTGTTCGGGTTTCATTTTATCGGTGCGATCACTTTGGCGCGCCTGATGCAGGGCAATATTATTGCGGCCTTGATGGCAACGTTTTTCGGCAATCCGGTGACCTTTCTGTTTATCGCGATGAGTTCCATGACCACCGGATCCTGGTTGCTTGGTTTGGGGGATGTTGATCCGGATCTGGTGCAGCGCTCGTTTATGGGCAAATTTGTCGATGCCGGGCATGATCTCAAATATAACCTGATGACGTTGTTCAAGGGCGGCGAGGCAGATTGGACCCATCTATCGCTGTTTTACGACCAGATTTTTTACCCCTATCTGATTGGCAGCATTATCCCGGGCATTATTGCCGGAACGGTGATGTATTATCTGTCGGTGCCGTTGATTACCGCCTATCAAAAGCGCCGCGCCAGCCGGATTGAAAAGAAAATGAAAGCGCGCAGGGAAAAATTGCAACGTTTAGCTGACGCGGCGCGCAAAGCCGATTAACCTGCCTTCAAATTTGTGAAGGAATCAATGCGATGCAATCAGGTATGAAGCCTCTGGGGAAACTCCGCCTCGGGATAAATATTGATCACGTGGCCACGGTGCGTAATGCGCGGGGCGGGGATTATCCCGATCCTTTACGGGCCGCGAAAATGGCGCAAGAGGCCGGGGCCGATGGCATCACCGCGCATCTGCGCGAAGACCGCCGCCATATTTCGGATGCAGACATCGACGGGTTGATGGAGATGTTGACCGTGCCATTGAATTTCGAAATGGCAGCGACGGCGGAAATGCAGGCGATTGCATTGCGTCACAAGCCCCATGCGGTGTGCATTGTGCCGGAAAAGCGCGAGGAACTTACCACCGAGGGCGGTTTGGAAGTGGCGCGCGAGGAAAACAAGCTCGCGCATTTTATTGCGCCGATCCGCGAGGCCGGATGCCGTGTGTCGATTTTTATTGCGGCTGATATGCGCCAAATCGAGGCCGCACACCGTATTGGCGCGGATATTGTTGAAATCCACGCGGGGCCCTATTGCGACGCGTTTTCCGAAGGGCATTACGATGTGGCCAATGACGAATTGGCCAAGATCAAGGAAATGGCCGCTTTTGGACATTCTCTGGGGCTGGAAATGCACGCGGGCCATGGCATAACCTATGATACTGTCAAACCGATCGCCGCATTGCCCGAGGTGATGGAATTGAACATCGGGCATTTCATCATTGGCGAGGCGATATTTATCGGGCTGACGCCGGCAATGGCGCAAATGCGGCGGCTTATGGACGAGGCCCGCGCATGAAACGCGGATTGAAAGCCTTGTGTTTGATGGGCGCAGCGGTGGTAATTGTGACCGCTGGCGCGGCAACAGCACAGGAATTACGCGATTGTGACTGGGTGGCCTCGGCGCGCAATATCGCCGAGCCGTGGGCGCAAAATACCCGCGAATTTGCCAATGGCGCGGTGCGTATCACCAAGATGGACACGATTGAACCCGCTGCCGGTTCGGTGTTTTTAACGGTGCTGTCGCCGCCCTACGGGGAATTGGGGGATCGTCAATGCAAGGTGATTGGATGGTCGCATGGCATCGGGTTTACCGAACTATATTTCGATGATCTTCTGGCATCATACGACCCCGCTCTTGGATTGATTTTCCAACTGCCGGCGCGAATTTATGATCCCGAATATGCGTTTTCCAACTCTGCTATCCTGTCGTTTGTGGTGAATCAGGCCACGGGTGAGATCAATACCGATGTGGCGCTGGGCAACGAATGATCATTGGTATCGGCACCGACCTTGCGAATATCGAACGGGTTGAACGCACCCTTGAACGGTTTGGCGACAGGTTCCGCAATCGGGTGTTTACCCCCGTCGAGCAGGCCAAGGCCGAACGGCGGGTTGATGTTGCGGGAACATATGCCAAACGCTGGGCCGCCAAAGAGGCGTGCTCCAAGGCATTAGGCACCGGCTTGCGCATGGGGATTTCGTGGAAAGACATGAGCGTGGCCAACCTGCGCACCGGGCAGCCGACAATGGCGGTGACCGGATGGGCGAAAAAGCGGCTTGAGGCAATGACACCGGCGGGGCATCGCGCGGTGATCCATGTCACGCTGACCGATGATCACCCTTGGGCACAGGCGTTTGTGATGATCGAGGCGGTGCCAATCGCGGAACCTTGAATTGACAGCGGTGCGGGGCAAGCAAACCTTGACTCCTCTCATTGCGGGGATCATGTAGCGCACAGATAATTCACAGGGAAAAAATTATGGCTGAAGAGACCGAAAACGGTAATACTATCATCGAGACCATTAAAACCATCTTCTGGGCCTTGTTGATTGCCGGTGTTTTCCGCACGCTGTTTTTTCAACCCTTCTGGATTCCGTCGGGATCCATGAAGGACACCCTGTTGATCGGTGATTTCCTGTTCGTCAATAAAATGGCCTATGGATATTCCTATGCGTCCTGCCCGTCGATCCGGTTCGGGGTGAATATTGACGCCAAAGACCTGTGCGGATGGCTTGATGGCGACAATACCCGCCTGTTTGGCGATGAACCGGACCGCGGCGATGTGGTGGTGTTCCGCCATCCGGTGAACGGCACCGATTATATCAAACGCCTGATTGGTCTGCCCGGTGATACGGTGCAGATGAAGGCCGGTGTGCTGCATATCAACGGCAAGGCGGTTGAATTGCGTGATGATGGCGATTTCGAAGAAATATTCGCGCGTCAGGGACCGATGGGGTCTTTTCCTCGCTGTGAAAACGGCGCTGTTGGCGAGGGGGCGATTTGCAAAAAATCCCGCCAGATCGAGACGCTTCCCAACGGGGTTGAACACGGTATTATCAATATCGGCGAACAACGCGCCGATAATACCGGCATTTTCACCGTGCCTGCGGGAAATTTCTTTTTTATGGGGGACAATCGCGACAATTCCACCGATAGCCGCTTTGCCCAAACCGGCGGTGGGGTCGGGTTTGTGCCGTTTGAAAACCTGATCGGGCGCGCCGATCGCATCATGTTCTCGTCCGCGGGGCGGTCGATGTTGTATTTCTGGACGTGGCGTTCGGATCGTTTCTTTAAGGGTATCCATTGAAGATATCCGCCGAACTCAAGGCCTTTGAGGGCCGCATTGGGCATGTGTTTGCCAATCCCGAGTTGATTATTCGCGCGGTGACCCATTCCAGCATGTCGTCACCGACCCGAGGCAACAATCAGCGCCTTGAATTTCTCGGGGATCGGGTGTTGGGGTTGGTGATGGCCGAAGCCGTGCAGGCGCATGATCCCAATGCCGCCGAGGGCCTGCTCGCGCCGCGTTATAATGCGTTGGTGCGTAAGGAAACCTGTGCCGATGTGGCGCGCCAGATTGATCTAGGGGTGGTTCTTAAACTGGGGCGTTCCGAGATGTTATCGGGGGGGCGGCGCAAGATGGCGTTGCTTGGCGATGCGATGGAAGCGGTGATTGCGGCGGTCTATCGTGATGGCGGATATGATGCGGCGCGGGATATGGTTTTGCGGCTCTGGGGTGATCGGATCGGTGCGGTAGAAGATGACGCGCGTGACCCCAAGACGTCGTTGCAGGAATGGGCGCAGGCGCGCGGATTGAAGCCGCCGAAATATGTTGAAACCGCGCGCGAGGGACCGGACCATGCGCCGGTATTTACCATCGCCGCGACTTTGGAAAACGGCGAGGCGGAGACCGCGACCGCCGCCTCGAAACGACAAGCCGAACAGGCCGCCGCAAAGGCGCTTTTGACACGATTGGAAAGTAAATGACGGGTTCAGACGCACGGGCGGGATTTGTCGCCCTTATTGGCGAGCCGAACGCCGGAAAATCAACATTGCTCAACCAGATGGTCGGGGCCAAAGTGTCGATTGTGACCCACAAGGTGCAGACCACGCGTGCCCGTATTCGCGGCATTGCGATCGAGGGCAACACGCAAATTGTGTTTGTCGACACGCCGGGATTGTTTGCACCACGGCGCCGGTTGGACCGCGCGATGGTGGCGGCCGCCTGGGGCGGGGCGGCGGATGCCGATCTTGTGGTGTTGTTGATCGAGGCCAATCGCGGGCTGACCGAAGGGGTTGAAAAAATCCTCGAGGGGTTGGGCGAGTTCGCCAAAGGTCGCCGTATTGCATTGGCGATTAACAAAATTGACCGGGTGAAACCGGATGCGTTGCTGGGTCTCGCACAAGAGATGAATAGCCGCTTTGATTTTGTTGAAACCTTCATGATTTCCGCCGAAAAAGGCCACGGCGTGCCGCATCTGCGGGAATGGTTGGCGCAGGAACTGCCGACGGGTCCGTGGCTCTACCCCGAGGACCAGATTGCCGATCTTCCGATGCGGATGATTGCCGCCGAGATTACGCGCGAGAAATTGACGCTGCGGCTGCATCAGGAATTGCCGTATCAGATGACCGTCGAGACCGAGAATTGGGAAGAACGCAAAGATGGCAGCGTCAAAATTGACCAGTTGATCTATGTGATGCGTGACGGGCACAAGGGCATTGTTCTGGGCAAAGGTGGCGAAACCATCAAGGCCGTGTCGATGGCGTCGCGGATCGAGTTGGCCGAGTTTCTGGGCCGCAAAGTGCACCTGTTTTTGCAGATCAAAGTGCGCCCGAACTGGTTGGAAGATTCCGAACGCTACACCGAAATGGGGCTTAATTTCAAAGACGGGAATTAGGCGCATATGGCACGGTTGACCGCGCAATTCTGGGTGCATGCCTATTTGGCGCGGCTGCGGATGTTTGAAATTCCGGCGTTTGTGGTGGCCCACGGCGATGACACATCAGGGTCGGTTCTGGTCAAGTTGAATACGCTTGACGGGCAGGCGGCGGCCTATACGCGGGTGTTTGATTTGATGGCGGACACGCGCACATGGCAGGTTCTGGCCGAGGGCGCAGAGGCGGATGTGGATGCGACCGTGGCGCGCCAACGCAGCTTTGATAGCGATCTCTGGGTGATCGAGGTCGAGGATCGTGACGGGCGGCATTTATTGGATCAAGACGGGCTGGCGTGAGGCGGCAAAACCCACTATAGCGCGGCTATGTCAAATTCCGTCAACCCCCCCGACCTTCGCCCCGATCTTGCCCGTGCCAAGGTTTCCAAATCCGCACGTAAAGGCCAGCCGACGATTGGCATGGTTTCGCTTGGCTGTCCCAAGGCGTTGGTCGATAGCGAACGCATTTTGACGCGATTGCGCGCCGAGGGATACGGCATTTCGCCCGATTATGCGGGGGCGGATGCGGTGATTGTGAACACCTGCGGATTTCTCGACAGTGCCAAAGCCGAGAGCCTTGAGGCGATTGGCGAGGCCTTGGCCGAAAACGGGCGGGTGATTGTGACCGGGTGTTTGGGGGCCAATCCCGAATACATCACCGGCGCGCACCCAAAGGTGTTGGCGGTGACCGGCGCGCATCAATACGAACAGGTGTTGGATGCGGTGCACAAAGCGGTGCCACCGGCGCCCGATCCGTTTGTGGATTTGCTACCGGCGACGGGGGTTTCATTGACCCCGAGGCACTATAGTTACCTCAAGATTTCAGAGGGTTGCAACCACAAGTGCAAGTTCTGCATTATTCCCGATATGCGGGGCCGATTGGCGAGCCGTCCGGCCCATGCGATCCTGCGCGAGGCCGAAAAACTCATTGAGAACGGCGTGCGCGAATTGTTGGTGATTTCGCAAGATACAAGTGCTTATGGGTTGGATCGCAAATATGATTTGAACCCGTGGAAGGGCGGCGAGGTTCGCAGCCATATCACGGATTTGGCGCGCGAGTTGGGGCAGATGGATGCGTGGGTGCGATTGCATTATGTATACCCTTATCCGCATGTGCGTGACCTGATTCCGTTGATGGCGGACGGGTTGATATTGCCCTATATGGATATTCCGTTTCAACATGCGCATCCTTCGGTTCTTAAACGTATGGCGCGGCCTGCGGCGGGGGCGAAAACATTGGACGAGATCGCGGCGTGGCGCGAAATTTGCCCCGACATTACATTGCGCAGCACGTTTATTGTTGGCTTTCCGGGCGAAACCGAAAGCGAATTCCAGACCTTGCTTGATTGGCTTGAAGAAGCACAACTCGATCGCGTGGGGTGTTTTCAATACGAAGATGTCGCCGGTGCGCGCTCCAACGATCTGCCGGATCATGTGGCGGCCGAGATCAAGCAAGAGCGCTGGGAGCGGTTCATGGAAGTGTCGCAGCGCATTTCTGCGGCCAAATTAGAGGCCAAGGTCGGGCGGGTTTTAGAGGTGATCGTTGACGAGATTGACGAGGACGCCGCGACCTGCCGCACTATGGCGGATGCGCCGGAAATTGACGGGAACCTGTTTATTGACGAAGGTTTTGATGGGTTGACGGTTGGCGATATCGTGAAGGTCGAGGTCGATGAAGCGGGGGATTATGACTTGTGGGGGAGGTTGATTTGAGTGATCAAGAGAAGGTTGTTAATTTTCACTGAGAGCTGACCCGGTATTTTCACCGAGATTTGACCCACCTTTGTTTATGTATCAGCGTCTATTTTTGGTCAATGCGAGAGTGTCCGATCTTCTGTGTATGAGTAATTTGGTCCATGCTTCTGCAACAAAGGAGCATGACAACGATGACAATTTCCAAGGACTTATTAGACCAACTTCTTGACGGTGTGCAAAACGCTGACGACTTGCTTGGC
>JAUZRV010000226.1 GCA_030950105.1 Rhodobacterales bacterium
ACGTAAAACTGATCGAACTGAAATCAAGATAATAACCTCCGGGCCTGACGTTCAGAACAAAGATTCATATACCCGTATGATTTGCAACAACTTTCTAACCTTCAGTAAATCGCCCTGTGTCATCAAAGGTTTACTTGACCGAAAGGGTTAATGCGTCATTCTGGGCATCGGAGCGGAGAATCACCGGAGAGACGCGATGACCACATTTATGCCAAAAGAAGTGCGCGAAGGCCTTGAGGCGGCGCGCAAGCAGGCGTTGAAAAAGAAGAACCGGTTGCGCGTTGAAGCCGATGGTGCGCGTTATCCGGTGCTGCGGTTTTGGGATGACGGTTTTGCGCTCGAGGCCGAGGAAGCGCCGCATTTGCGTGGTTTGGTTGATCTTTATGACGGTGGCCGGCATCTCTATCAATGTTTGATCGTGGCCTCTGAACAAGAGGCGGGCGAAATGCGATACGATTTCAAATGGGCGACAGCGGCCCATGATCAGGCCCCGCTTGATTTCGTGCGCGAGGACAATGCACCGATTGCATTATTGGCGCGTTAAGGTAGCGCATCCAAATTCAAACGGTGAGCAAAGGCGCGTGTCGGTAAACGGTGCGTGCGCAGCAGCCCGGTTGTCACAACAGGTTAAGCCACAGTTTTCACCCAAAAAACCCACATGTGGTTCGCGTATGGCAAACGTATGTATTACGTGCATACGTTGGGCGCCGCGATTGGCGGGGCGCGCGTCCCAAAGCGGGAGATTATCGCCGCTTGGAGCACGCTGTGTTTGGGGGCGCAATATTATTGCAAGTCGCCGAAAACCTTGTGCAGGCGTTCAACCGCCTCGACCACATGTTCGCGCGGCATGGCGATGTTAAAGCGCAGGAAATCATCACCACCAAGGCCGAAAATATGGCCGTAATTCACCGCAATTTCGGCGTCTTTTTCGACCCGTTTGGTGAATTCTTCCGGGGTCATGCCGGTGTCGGAAAAATCAACCCATTCAAGATAGGTGGCCTCAAGCGGCATTGCTTTGACACCGGGTATCGCGTTCACGCCCGCCTCGAACAGGGCCTTGTTGCCGTCGATGTAGTCGACCAAAGCATCGAGCCAAGCGGCCCCAGCGGGGGAATAGGCGGCTTCGGTCATTGCCACGCCAAAACTATTGGGCGACAGGCCAAGGCCCAACATACGTTTGGTGAATTTGGCGCGCAGATCGGCATCGGGAAT
The DNA here is from genome assembly GCA_030950105.1 of Rhodobacterales bacterium. GTDB lineage: Bacteria > Pseudomonadota > Alphaproteobacteria > Rhodobacterales > Rhodobacteraceae > JAUZRV01. The sequence goes on from JAUZRV010000226.1 coordinate 1,213, forward strand.
GATGACATTTCCGGCGTGGCAACCGGCGATGTTAAAGGTCTTGGTGGCGGCGGTCATCATGATCAAACGGTCGGTGATGGTGTCGTCAACAAGGGCCATAACCGTGTGTTTGGCGCCCCCGGATTTTGAGCCAAATACCAGATCGTGATGGATTTCGTCGGACACAAGAATGAGATCGTGGCGTTTGGCAAAATCGGCCACACCTTGCAATTCGTCGCGGGTCCAGACGCGGCCACCGGGATTATGCGGCGAACACAGCACCACCATTTTAGCACTGCCATCCATTTGCGCGTCATAGGCGGCAAAATCCATCTCGTAACGGCCATTGTTATTGACCAGAGGACATTCGATCACCCGGCGGTCATTGGCGTTAATCACCTTGGCAAACGCATGGTAAACCGGCGTGAACAGCACAATACCATCGCCCGGATCGGTGTAGGTATCGACGCACATCGCGGTGCCGTTGACGAGACCATGGGTGGTGAAAATCCAGTCCGGTTCGACGTGCCAGCCATGGCGGTTTTCCATCCACCAGTTGATCGCGGCGCGATACGGCGCATCATTGCCGTAGTAGCCGTAAATACCGTGGGTGTGCATGTCTTTGATCGCGTCCGAGATGCATTGCGGCGGGCGGAAATCCATGTCGGCGACCCACATTGAGAGGCCGGTTTTGGTCGGCACGCCGAACAATTGTTCCATCAGATCCCATTTGGCCGAATGGGTGCCGCGTCGTTCGATAACTTCGTCAAAGTCGGGGGTGATATCGTTATGGGTGGTCATGGTTTTCTCCGCAAAATGTCATGGCAGACGCTAGCGATTTATCGGCAGAGTGCAAGGGCGGTTGCAGTCGAGTTGCACGTGGGTTGCAAGGCCCGTTGTCGGACGCGCGTGCATGGCCAAAGGGTTTGGCGATCCATTTGGGCAGCACCCCGATATGAAACGTCACAATGTTGATAGATATTGCGTGTTTCACCACATTTCCTGTTTCATTACGGGGGCGAAACGCTGTAAATAATCCCCATGAAACGTAATATATTGATCCATCCCGACCCGCGATTGAAAAAGGTCTGTGCGCCCGTGCCGGACCTTTCCGATGATCTATTGAAGCTTGCCGATGATATGCTTGAAACCATGTATGACGCGCCCGGCATCGGGTTGGCGGCACCGCAACTCGGAATATTGTCGCGGCTTATTGTTCTGGATTGCGAGAAAGAAGACGGGGCGACGCCGCGCCCGATGATCATGTTCAATCCGCAGGTGATTTTGGCGTCGGATGACGAGAGCACCTATGACGAGGGGTGTCTTTCGATCCCCGAACAATACGGCGAAGTGACCCGTCCGGCGAACGTGAAAGTGCGCTGGATTGATCGTGGTGGCGACGAGCGCGAGGAAGATTTTGACGGCTTGTGGGCGACCTGTGTGCAGCACGAGATTGATCATCTGGAGGGCAAGTTGTTCATTGATTATCTCAAGCCGTTACGCCGTCAGATGATCACCCGCAAGATGAAGAAGCTCAAGCGCGAACGGGCGCGGTTATGAGGGTAAAATGAGTATTTTGTCGATTGTTCTGTGGCCCGATCGCGGGCTGCGGGCGTCTTGTGCGGGTGTCGGCGGGGGCGATGTTGCCGATCTGGTGCGCGACATGTTTGACACTATGTATGCGGCCCCCGGTCGGGGATTGGCCGCGCCGCAAGTGGGCGTGTCCCGGCGGATATTTGTCATGGATTGCACATGGAAAGACGGCGAACGTAGCCCCGTGGCCTGTATTGATCCGGTGATTATTTCGGTGAGTGACGCGCGGGATGTGGTCGACGAAGGATGCCTTTCGATCCCCGGGGTTTTGGTGCCGGTCGAACGGCCGGTTTCTGTGGTTCTTGAATATCGCGATGTTGCGGGGGGTGTTCATCGGGATGCGTTGGACGGGTTCGCGGCACGCTGTGCGCAGCATGAATTGGATCACCTGAACGGGGTGTTGCATTTTGATCATGTGGGTGATGATTTGCGGGACGAAATTATGGCGGGGTATCGCAAATGAGCGTGCGAAAATGTTTACCTTGGCCGGACAGGAGATTGCGCAGTGTGGCGGCGGATGTTGTTGAAATCACCGAAGAAACCCATGCTATCTGGCAGGATATGATTGACACGATGGAGGCAATGCCCGGTGTCGGGTTGGCCGCGGTGCAGATCGGGATTATGCAGCGGTTGGCCGTTGTCGACGCAAGCGAGATGCCGCGCAAAGGGCCAAGTCAAGCCGTGCGTATGGCCAATCCGGTGGTTATTCATGCCTCGGGACAGATGCGCGATCATGTCGAGGCCAGCCCAAATCTTGTCGGGGCGTCTGCGAAGATTAGCCGGCCACGTGCGGTGACGGTGCGGTTTTTGAACAGATCCGGCGTGGTGGAAGAACGTGAATTTGTCGGGCTGTGGGCGACATCGGTGCAGCATCAGATTGATCACCTCGCGGGTAAAATGTATTTTGACCGGCTGTCAAAAATAAAGCGCGATATGTTGATCCGTAAGGCGAGGAAGCAGCGATGAAAGTGGTTTTTATGGGCACGCCGGAGTTTTCGGTGCCGGTATTGGACGCATTGATCGCAGCGGGGCATGATATTGTGGCGGTCTATTGTCAGCCGCCGCGCCGTGCCGGTCGGGGCAAGAAAGAGCGGTTGACGGCGGTGCATGAACGGGCCGCGGCACTTGATCTGTTGGTGCGCCATCCGGTGAGTTTGAAAACACCAGAGGCGCAGGCGGAATTTGCGGCGTTGAAGGCGGATGTTGCGGTGGTGGTGGCCTATGGGTTGATATTACCGCAAGCGATATTGGATGCGCCGACCCAAGGGTGTTTGAATATTCACGCGTCGTTGTTGCCGCGCTGGCGGGGGGCGGCACCGATCCACCGCGCGATCATGGCGGGGGATAAACAGACCGGCGTTTGTATCATGGCGATGGACGCGGGGCTTGATACCGGGGCGGTGTTGCTGCGGGATGTGACGGATATTGGCGCGCAGGAAACCACGGCGCAATTGCATGACCGGCTGTCGCAGATGGGGGTGCGGTTGATTGTGCGCGCACTTGGCGATTTGGCGAATATGGTGCCGCAGGTGCAGGCGCAGGACGGTGTGACTTATGCCCACAAGATCGACAAATCCGAGGCGCGAATTGATTGGGGCGCTGATGCGGTGGTGATTGATCGGCAAATCCGCGGGTTGTCGCCGTTTCCCGGCGCGTGGTGCGAGATTGACGGGGCGCGGGTGAAATTGCTCGGGTCGCGGATGGCCGAAGGGGACGGTCCGGCGGGCACGGTTTTGGGCGATGATTTTCGTATTGCGTGCGGAACGGGTGCGGTGCAGATTTTGCGCGTGCAGCGGGCCGGAAAAGGCGCGCAGGATGTTCAGGAGTATCTGCGCGGACCCCCCCTTGCGGCGGGGCGTGTTCTTGATTGAGCCGGTAAAAGGGCTATATTTTAGAGTGAACAGATATTCGGGCGAGGGAGAACAGGCATGATCTGGTTATTGATTGTCGGCGCGGCGGCGGGGTTTATCGCGACGCGGATGATGGATTTGAACACCAATGTCGTGGTCACCGT
>JAUZRV010000227.1 GCA_030950105.1 Rhodobacterales bacterium
GGCCGCAAAACGGCTGGTGCCGTGAACCCGAGCGGCAATCGACAACTTCCGCATGCCGAAAGCCATGTTGTTCAGAGTTTCCCTAGGTTTCGTCGCGCGCCGGTATGTTGACGCCGCGTTGCACGGCGGGGCGCGCCATAAAACGGGCGAGATAGGCCACGCAATTTGGATAGCTGTCCCATTCCAGTTCTTCTTTTGAACCGTAGTGATCAAACACCCGCAACCAAGGGGCAATCGCAATATCGGCGATGGAATAATCGCCGGAAATCCAGTCCTGACCTTCGAGTTGCTTTTCGATCACACCAAGCAAGCGTTTGGTTTCGCCAAGATAACGCTCAACAGGGCGTTGGTCTTCGATCTCGGCACCGGCGAGTTTGTAGAAAAACCCAAGTTGACCAAACATCGGGCCAACACCGCCGATTTGGAACATCAGCCATTGCAGCACCTCGATGCGTTTGACCGGATCGGTCGGCAGGAACTTACCGGATTTTTCAGCCAGATAAATCAGGATCGCGCCACTTTCAAACAGTTGCACGGATTTCCCATCCGGCCCGTTCGGATCAAAGATCGCCGGGATTTTATTATTCGGATTAAGCGCCAGAAATTCGGGGCTTTTCACGTCGGCCTCCGCAAGGGTCACTTTGTGTGCTTCATAAGGAATCCCGATTTCCTCGAGCATAATCGACGCCTTCACCCCGTTGGGTGTCGGGAATGAATACAGCTGTAGAACAGTGGGGTCTGCGGCGGGCCAGCGGCCATTGATCGGGTGATCGGCAAGAGATGTCATCGGCTTTTCCTTTTCTTATGCTTACGGGGATATGTAAGCAAAATTTCCCATCAAACCAGACTCTGATATATGTATTTTCACGAAATGTCGCATGTAACCACATGAATCGGCGGAAAAGAACTGTAAAAAATAAGGACGAGGGACAAATGTTAAAAGAATTCAAGGACTTCATTGCCAAGGGCAATGTCATGGATATGGCTGTCGGGATCATCATCGGGGCGGCGTTCACCGCAATTGTCAAATCGCTGGTAGGTGATTTGATCAGCCCGATCATCAGCCTGTTCATGGGCGGTGTCGATTTTTCCGGCATGTATATGCTGCTTGGCGAGGGCACGTTTGCCTCAATCGCCGCCGCAGAAGAAGCCGGAGCAGCCGTGTTTGCCTATGGCCGTTTTGTCATGGCGATCATCAATTTCCTGATCGTCGCATTCGTGGTGTTTATGTTGGTTAAGTCACTGAACAAAATGAAGAAGAAAGAGGAAGAAGCGCCCAAGGCCGATCCAGGTCCAAGCGAGCTTGATATTCTGATGGAAATTCGGGATTCTCTTAAGAAGTAAGAAACAGGCGAATTTAACATTAAAAGGCCCGCCATGACAGCGGGCCTTTTTCTATTGGAACAGATTTATTTCAAGACCAGCGACGGGGAAACCACATCAATACCCAACGCTTTGCCAACCGCGTAATAGGTCAGTTGACCGGCGTGAACATTGAGACCGTTCAACAGGTGTTTGTCGTCGATACAGGCCTGTTTCCAACCCTTGTCAGCGAGGGCAAGCATATAAGGCATGGTCGCATTGCCAAGCGCGATGGTCGAGGTGCGCGCAACGGCACCGGGCATGTTGGCGACGCAATAATGCATGATGCCGTCAACGTCATAAATCGGGTCTTGGTGCGTGGTGGCATGCGAGGTTTCAAAACAGCCGCCTTGGTCGATGGCGACATCCACAAGAACCGCACCCGGTTTCATTTCCGAGAGCTGCGCGCGCGAAATCAGTTTCGGCGCCTCGGCACCGGGGACCAGAACCGCGCCAATCACCATGTCGGCCTCGCGCACCAGATCAATGGTATTGCCCGCACTGGCATAAGATGTTTTGAAATCGCGGGAAAATACATCGTCGAGATAGCGCAAGCGGGGCAGATACCGATCAAGAACCGTGACATCCGCGCCCATGCCGGCCGCGATACGCGCCGCATGGGTGCCGACAACACCGCCGCCAATCACCACAATACGCGCCGGCCCAACACCCGGAACACCGCCCATAAGGACACCGCGACCGCCATTGGCCTTTTGCAGGGTCCACGCGCCGACCTGTGGCGCAAGACGACCGGCAACTTCGGACATCGGGGCAAGAAGTGGCAGACCACCACCCGCGCCGGTGACGGTCTCATAGGCAATCGCGGTGCAGCCGCTTTCCATAAGGTCTTCGGTTTGGGCGCGATCCGGTGCAAGGTGCAGGTAGGTGAACAATAGCTGGTCTTTGCGCAGCATTTTGCGCTCATTGGGTTGGGGTTCTTTCACCTTGACGATCATATCGGCACTGGCAAAGATTTCTTCGGCGGTCTCAAGGATCACGGCACCGGCCGCGCGGTAGGCATCATCATCAAAACCCGAGCCAATACCCGCGTTGGTCTCGATCACAACATCATGGCCGTGGTTGACCGCTTCTTGGGCCGCATTTGGCGTCATACCAACGCGAAATTCCTGTGGTTTGATCTCTTTGGGGCATCCGATTTTCATGATCTGGTTTCCTTTTTAAATCGGGTTTTAAATATGGGGTTCGATTCTCGGCATCTTGCGGTCAGAATGTCGCAGTTCGCACGCAATATGCTTGAAAAAAGCCCTCGCCAAAGGGGGGATTTATCGAATAATCTATCAAAAAGCAGCAAAATATTAGGAAGGCCTTGCTCAAATGTCCCTAGACTCGACAGATCGTCGTATCCTGACCGCATTGCAAAAAAAGGGCCGTATTTCAAATGCGGACCTGTCCGAAAGGGTGAATCTGTCGCCCTCGGCCTGTCACCGGCGCGTGCAGCAACTTGAAAAAGCGGGGTATATCCGTGATTATGTGGCGTTGCTCGATGCGCGCAAAATGAATGTGCCAACCACGGTTTTTGTTGAAATCACGCTTTCGGGGCAAGCCGACGAAGTGCTTGATGCGTTTGAAAAATCGGTCGCGCGTATTCCTGATGTTCTGGAATGTCATTTGATGGCAGGCACGGCGGATTACCTGCTCAAGGTGGTGGCGGAAAATACCGAAGATTTCGCCCGTATCCATCGGCAATATCTGGCGCGCCTTCCCGGCGTGGCGCAGATGCAATCGTCGTTTGCACTGCGCACCGTGTTTAAAACGACCGCACTTCCGGTCTGATTTATCTCAACTACGTCATAGAACGAAGATCGGCCTTAGTGCGCTCTTAGAGGCTGATCGGAAACTAATTGAGTGATTTCAATAAGCTGTGTTTCAATCGGATTGACAAGATTCGAAGGAGATCACGATGGCTTGGACTGAAATCACCCGCCGCAAATATGACCGAGATTTTGGTCGCTATGCAAG
>JAUZRV010000228.1 GCA_030950105.1 Rhodobacterales bacterium
TGCCGCGCGGATCAGGAACCTGACGTAAAACTGATCGAACTGAAATCAAGATAATAACCTCCGGGCCTGACGTTCAGAACAAAGATTCATATACCCCTATGATTTGCAACAACTTTCTAACCTTCAGTAAATCGCCCTGAACCCGCCTTTATGCGTTGGTCACGGTTTGGTGTTGCACCCCAAGCCCCTCAACGCCGAGAACCATTTTGTCACCGGCCTTGAGGAAAATCGGCGGTTTTTGTCCCATGCCAACACCGGGCGGGGTGCCGGTGGCGATGATATCACCGGGATGCAGCGACATAAATTGTGACAGATGCGCAATCACCGTCGCGACATCAAAATGCATGGTGCGGGTGGAACCGTCCTGAAACCGCGCGCCATTCACATCAAGATACATCGAGAGGTTTTGCGGGTCCGGTATATCGTCGCGGGTGACCATCCACGGGCCAATCGGTCCGAACGTGTCGTGGGATTTGCCCTTGGTCCATTGGCCGGAACGATGGATTTGGTAATCGCGTTCCGACACGTCGTTGATCACGCAATATCCCGCGACATGATCAAGGGCCTGCGCCTTGTCGATGTATTTGGCGTGCTTGCCGATCACCACGCCCAATTCGACCTCCCAATCGGTTTTTGTCGACCCGCGCGGGATTTCAATATCATCGTCGGGACCACATATTGCAGACGTGGCCTTGGCAAATATGATCGGCTCTTGTGGCAGGTCCATCCCGGCCTCGGCGGCGTGATCGGCGTAGTTTAACCCAATGCAGACGAATTTCCCAACCGATCCGACACAGGGGCCAAGTCGGGGATTCCCCTTCACCAAAGGCAGGGTATCAGGATCGAGATTGCGCAATTTATCAAGCGTGGCATCACCAAGCATTGAGCCGGAAATGTCAGGGACAATATCGGAAAGATCACGAATATTTCCGTCGTTATCAAGTAATCCGGGCAACTCGTTGCCAATGCTTCCATAGCGTAGCAGTTTCATTTGGGTCATCCTCGCATTTGCGTCACTTCACCTGCGAACATGCAGGGCGCGCAATGTGATATCAAGGCCGCAAATGCGCCTAAAACGGTTTGCTGTCCTCGGCACGGTTAAGAACCACACCGAGCAGCGGAATTTGATCTTCGAGCAGACGTTCAACATCGCGGATATGATCATCGGTGGTGGTGCCGCCGCCCACGACAAGTAAAACCCCGTCGAGTTGCGGCAAAAACGCGATCACTTCGTCGCTGGTCAGGGCAGGGGGCAAATCGTAAAGCGTAACATCGGGGATCAGTAAATCCTGGGTTTCCTGTAGCACATCCGCCGTCATGGTTTCCTGCATCATTTCCGCCGAGCGGCTTACCGGATCGGTATTAAGAGCCACGGCAAGGTTCGCACCGATGCGCAAGAAATAATCTTCGGGATTGATGTGGCCGGTCAGGAAATCGCGCATGTTATGTTCGCCGCCGATGCCAAATGCCTTGGCAAGACCGGGATCGCGCAAATTCATATCAATCAACAATGTGCGGCTGGTGGCGCGCCGTGCAAGGCTTAGCGCGAGGTTGGACGCGACAAAGGTTTTGCCACAGCCCGCAGTTGGCGATGTAATCCCGATATTGCACCACTCGTGTTCTTTCAACGCCTGCAAAAGACGGGTGCGCAGAATATCAAAGGCCATATACGCGGGGTTTTTGCGGTTCGCACTGACCAGCAGATTTTCTTCGAGGATTTGCGGGTCAAGCTCGACTTCGGGCATATCTGCCCAAAAGTCATCACCCGTCGCGTCAACGATCTGGTTGGTATTGCCTGCCGGAATGAGTTCACGCGTCATTGTCTGCCTCGATTTTCAACCGGCTTAGCCGGTAGAATTTAATTAAACCCTTATTTAAATACCCGGTAACAGGGAATATCGGCAAAATAATGACGCGGATCAGAATCCAAATAGATTTGCGTCAACAATCGCGCGCCGCACGAAATCCTTTTTATCGGTCTCTGGCTGCCAATCCAGAAGGGTCTTGGCATGGCGGTTATCAAACGGGGAATAATGCGCCCGCGATTTCCAATCCGAAAGCGAGGCCCGCACCAATCCCTTGCGCCGCAACCCATAGCGTTTAAGCAGATATTTCATCGTATCAGTGGCAAAAAACAGATGTAGCGAACCGGGTTTGACAATAATGCGCGCCCCGAGTTGATCATGGATTGCATCAAAATAATCGCGTGCCGACAACATCGGTTCACCAATAAGATTGACCGATTCGCCAATGGCGGCATCGACTTCGATAATCCGAACAAGCGCCTCGGCAACGTCATCAATCAATACAAACGGCAGGGTATGATATCCGCGCCCCCAAATCCGCACCGCACCGGCCCCGTGCCAACGCCCGATGCCCCAATGTTGCAACGGCCCGCCGGCCCCGACCACAATACCGGGGCGCGCAATGGTCAACGGCAGGCCCTCGGCCCGCTGCATTTCGACAAGACGTCGTTCACATTCCGCCTTGGAGCGGGCGTAAAGATTGCGGTCTTCCATATCACCACCAAATCCGGTGGTCTCGGTGATGGTCTGTTCGGGGTCGGACATATCGTAGGACGCGATCGTGCCGGTATAGACAAACCGTTCCACCCCGGCGGCCATTGCGGCGCGCGCGATGCCAACCGTCACCTCGACATCGTTTTCAAGACAGGCCTGCCATGTGACTTCGTGGGATTTGCCCAGATGATACACCGCCTTGATCCCGTCCATCGCGGCGGCAAGGCCCTGCGCATCCTTGAGCGAGGCGGAAAATATCTCGACGTTTTCGGGCAGATGGGCAAACGGGCTACTGCGGCCACGGCTTAGCACGCGCACATCATGGCCACGCGCGACAAGAACCTCGGTTAATCGCCGCCCGATAAATCCGGTGCCGCCAATCACCAGAGCATCGGGTTTTGGATCGCGGGTTTTTATATGCACCGGCGCGGGATTTTCCGGCATCAACGCAATCGCGCCCTCAACCGCGGTCATGACCTTGATCGCGGCACTGCCGTTAAACCGTGGATCGGCGGGCGTGTCGTTTTTGATTGCATCGTAAAACGCGTTGAACAGGCCCATAAAACTTATCCCGTAGGGGGATTTCTGATAGAGCGAGGTAACTTGACGGGTGGCATTCACCGCGCCCTCGCGCAGGTTTTGCCCGGCAAGAGATATCTGCCGTTGCAGTGGATTCACCACAATATCCGATGCATTTTCGCGGTTAATAATCAATGTATCCGCCGCATAATCAAGCCGCGCAACACCGCCCGACCCGCGGATAATGACGGACCGGTCATCGGCGGTTTCAACCAGTGTGATATTGACGTTCAGATCAACATCACCGGCGCGTGCCACCATCCGCAAGGATTGCGGGCGCGTGGTGCCATCGGGAAACGTGACCGATTTGCCAAGGCTGAGGTGCTCAACCTCGGGCATCCCGAACAGATCCACCACAAAGCCGAACAAATGCGGCCCGAGTTCGAGCAAAAGATTTTGCGGATCGCGCAGCAACCACAACCCGTAAGGGCCGGAGCGCAGCGGCGTTAGCGGGAAATGCCAATTGATTTCCGCCGACGAAACCCGCCCCAAAGTGCCCGCGTCAACGGCGGATTTCAGGCGTTGATAGGACGGCAGCCCCATAAAATTGTGACCGGCAGCGAAATGTTTACCGGAGGTATTTGCCGCCTCGACAATATCGCGGGTTTCGGCCTGTGACAGGGCCACGGGTTTCTCAACCAGACAATGCAGCCCGCCATTGAGCGCCTCAACCGCAAGATCACGGTGGAATTGCGGCGGGGTCAGAATATGCACCGCATCGGCAATTCCGGCCTCGATCAACGCCGTAAGCGACGGAAAAACCTGCGCACCGTGTTTGGCCGCCAACGCACCGGCATTGCCAAGCGAGGGATCGCAAACCGCAACAACATCGACACCGTCAATCGCGCGCAACGTATCGGCGTGCCAGTCAGAAATATATCCGGCCCCGACAAGGCCGACTTTTATAGGGGTCATAGCGCGCACTCTTTCATGAAACGACGTCGGGCGTATTATTTATACTCAATGATGTTCATTTTATGACTATTCAGGCGTCGCCAGTAAAATATTCCCATACCGACCAGGTTTGGAAATTTGGAAATCACTAGAAAAACACTATGTTGCATGGCCTCGACAAGCGGAAGGCCTGCGCCGGTAAGGCCGCGCACGCTTCGGATAAAAGACAGCACATAAAGGCTCCCGATGCCGAGCAAGCCAACGGGAAAAACCAGCAGGGACACCAGCGCCAGCAACGGTAGAAGCGCGCCATAAAACAGCACCCTTCTGCGTTCGGGTGCGAAATATCCACGGTGCATGGCGCCGACTTGGGCAAAGCCGTGGCCGCTGCGCACACAGCGCCGCCACCATGCCGAAAATTCGGTCATATCGGCATCGTGACGCGACATATTGATCGGTAAACGCCGCATTTTCCACCCCTTGCCACGCAGGCGAATGGAAAATTCATCATCCTCGGCGGCAATCACGGTTTCATCAAATCCGCCAGTTTGCACAAAGGCATTGGCGCGCACCATCATGTCGCCGCTACACGCGAGGATTTCACCGGCGGGGCGGTGCCATTCGAAATCGAACATGGCGTTATAGATGCTTTGATCGCGGTTGATCTCGCTGCGCCATCCGGTGATGATTCCAAGGTCGGGATCTTCCTCAAGCGCGGCCATTCCGGCGTCGATCCAATCCGGTTCAACCACGCAATCGCCATCAAAAAACTGCACATAGTCCGGCAGATCATCGCCCAACGCGGCAAACCCCGCATTGCGTCCGCGTGCCGCCGTAAACGGGCGATCGGGGGCAAGTTCAACAACGCGCGCTCCGGCCTTGCGGGCCTGTGCAACGCTATCGTCGGTCGACCCGGAATCGACATAGATCAGATCGGCATCGGTATCTTCGAGCGACGCAAGCGAACGCACCAAACGCGCGCCTTCATTGCGCCCGATAAGAACAATAGCAAGACGCATTTCTAGACCTTTCTTTCGGGACGCAGCCCGATGGTTTTCCCGTTCTGGTAGGCGGTAAAAATTTGCGCCAACCATTTTGTTTCACCGGCAATATCAAACTCTTGCAGGATTTTTGCGCGGCCATTCACGCCCATGGATTCGCGCAACTTTGCGTCGCTTACAACCCGCGCGATGCCGTCGGTCAACGCGTCCACATCCCCCGCCGGAACCAACACGCCGCAGGCCCCGTCTTGGACCAGTTCAGGCACGCCGGCGATGCGCGTGGTGATCACCGGCAGGCGCGCCGCCATTGCCTCCATCAGCACCACAGGCAGGCCCTCGGCAAAGCTTGGCAATACCAACGCGTCGGTGGTGCGCAGGTTTTTTGCAACCTCGGTTTGGGATTGATACCCGACGAATTTTACCGTCTCGCCCAGTGGCTGTGCGAGGGTTTCAAGGGCGTCGCGGTCCGGTCCGTCCCCGATCACCGTGAGGCGAATATCGGGATGCGTCGATTGCAATTTGGTGAGCGCCTCGAACAGCACCGGCAATCCTTTGACCGCGGCAAGGCGGCCCACAAACAACAGGTTATTTCCGGTTTTCGTTCCGTCGGTTTTCACGGGTCCGGCCACATCATCATACCGCCCCGGATCAACGCCACAATGCACGATATGAAGTTTGCTCCAATGATCCGGCGGCGAAAATGCCATCGCTTGCGAACGGCAAAAATGGCTTATGCAGGCGACAAAGCGCGCGCGCTCAATTTTCGCATCCAGTCGCCAATGATGCGGTTCAAAGAAAATATCGGGACCATGCAGGGTGAAACTATAGGGAACACCGCCCATCTCGCTGGTGATCATGGCCACCGTGCAGCTCGCTTTGGCGATATGATTGTGCAGATGGGTGATATCATTTTGTCGCAAATGATCGGCCAAAACCGCCGCTTCGGCGAAATAGAACAGTTGATAAAGCAGGTTTTTCACCCCCGCCGGACGGGTTTGTAACGCAAGTTTAAGCGCGCGAAAATACCGGATTGGCGCGCGACTCAGGGCACGCATATGACAGCGCACCAAATGCAACGGCGATTTGGCGGCCTTCAGCACATAAAACGTATTGGCGGCCTCGATTTTTTGTTCATCGCCCACCAGATGTTCAACGCCGGTCTGACGAATGGAACAGGTTAAAACATCGATTCCATTTTGGCGAAGCCCGGCCACCTCGCGTTGAATAAACGTATCGGTGGCGCGCGGATATTCTCCGGTAAGATAGGCGATTTTAGTCATTCTTTGGCTCAAATATTGTAGGGTCTATGGCGCGCAGCATGGCCGTTTCAAACCAGAATTCCGATTCAAGCCCATAAAGATCGTGCAAACGGGCGTTGCTGTATTTCAACGGCTTTAGGCGCGCATGAAGCACCGGACGGCGTAGCAAACCGGGGGCCTTGACCGGCAGCAATGAAACGATCCTTGCCAGTATATCAAGGGCGCGCCACGGCAGCGGCAGCACCCGTTTTGGCCACCCCGAATTGCGCAGAATTTGCACGAACCGCTTGCGATTTGGCAGGTCATCATCAAGTATATTCACGATATGCGGCGCATGTGGTGGGGGCCGAATTTCAACCGCGCGCACAAGGGCCGCGGCGCAGTGGGAAAGCGCGCAGAGCGGCACCTGACCGCGCCCGCCAAATCGCAATAAAACCGGCCCAAGGGCCACGCCTATATGGCCGTTCCACACCCGGTCAGGTCCAAAAACCGCCCCCGCCCGCAAGATGGACAATGGAAACCCCACGTCGTTTGCCGCCTTTTGCGTTAGTGTTTCCTGCGCAATTTTGGCGCGGCAATAGGCATCGCGCCGGGCGCTGTTTTGCTCCAATGCGGTGCCCTCGTCCAAGGTCGCGCCGACGGACAAGGACAGCGTGTCATAGACGGTGATCGAACTTAACAAAATCAGGTGCGGCGGTTTGGTTTGGGCGTTGATCGCGCGCAAAACCGTATGGGTGGCTGTGATGGTATCGCAGGCCTGTTGGGCGTCATTCCCCACAAGCGATGCGGCGGCGTGGATGACGCAATCGACGCCATCAAGATCAAGATCGGAGCGCGCCAGGTCGCAAATAACCGGTGTGATTTCAGGGTCCTGCGCCCATTCATCGGGGATGGATTGCGCACGGCGCACCACGGCCTGCACCGCAAATCCACGGGCGCGCAATTGCAAAACCGTTGCGCGGCCAATGAAACCGCTGGCACCGGTTATCAGAACCGATTGCCCAGTCACGGCATGATCGGCGCGCAGGTGGTTGTCATCTTCTGAACGCCCTCCGTCGCACCGGCATTTTGAATGGCAAGGGTAACTTCGTTCACATGTAGCGCAAATTCAGAGCTAAGCCGACAGAGCCGGTTTTCGCGCAATGCCGCAACCATTTCCGCCGGCCCAAGCGCAAAATCCATCGACGCGGCGCCGCGGCGTTTGACCTGTGGCTGGGCCTTGCCCGCCAATCGCATAACCCTGCCAAAGGGCGCATCAATCAGACGGCGGCGCAGGCGAAACCGTTTGTGAAACCGCACGCGCGCGCCATTATCCCACGCCTTTTTAACCCGCAGTGTGCCCTTGTCACCAATCACCTTGATCTGATGATCATGCGGGGCGACAATAGAACAGGTCAACCGCGCCACCGGCCCGTTTTCAAAGAACAACGTCGCCACAGAAAAATCAGGTGTATCAAAATCAGGCGTATCGGGTGTGGTTTCCTTGTCGGGAATAACCACCGCCGAGGCGGCAACGACACGTTCAACGCTGCCAAACATCGCGATCAACCACGTCAAATAATACCCCGCATGTTCAAGGGTGCACCCCGTGCGAAATTCATCCGCATAGGGCCAAGGCGCGCCCGATTCACTTTTCCAATCCTTATAGGGCGCTTGCGGAATATACCCGTCATCCAATTCGGCATAAATCAAACGCACCGTCCCCGCGACGCCGTTTTGCACCGATTGTGACAGGGTGCGTGCCGCATCGCCCAGCACCGAACACGGCGCCGACGCAAGCATAAGACCGCGCGATTTTGCCAGATCATGCAATATGCGCGCCTCGTCCATCACCGTCGCCAACGGTTTTTCGGAATAAACATGATGCCCCGCTTCAAGACAGGCCCGCGAAATTTCAAAATGCGCGCTTGGATTGGTCAGATTAAGGATCAGGCTCCCTTTGGGGCACGCGGCCAGAAATGCGTCAAAACCGGTGCAGGTTTCCACGTTCCAAAACAACGAAAATGCGCTTCGGCGGGCGGGGTCATGGTCATAAACCGCGTTGATCACCAGATCGGGATGTGTCTCGAGGGACCGCATATAAAGGTCGGCAACAAACCCGCACCCGATGATGGAAATTGATGTCATTCTCTGCCTCGGTAACGGGGCGCACCCCGCGTGTTTTGCACGTGTTTTCCGCAGATTACCGTGAAAACCCAAAAATTTCCAGTCAGATTATTCATCGTCAGGGTGATTCAGAGAAAGTGGGATTATCGTTCTGCCGCGATGATCTCGACTGCCTTTGCGCGGTTATCCTGTACGAGTTCAATCGCCCTGGTTGGTGATTTTGCGATGCGTTTGAGCAGGGTGATAGCGGCGCTGGTG